>PWTL01000034.1 GCA_003562845.1 Candidatus Acetothermia bacterium | reverse complement strand
TGGACCTGGCCCATGCCAATACCACCGGCTCTGTCGAGGGGTTCCTCGAACCGAAACTGTGGAACAGAGTTTCCCATATCCACTTGAGCAACTCAGCAGACGGACGTACTCACCTTCCCCTGGCGCAGGGACACGCAGTTGTGACTTCCACGCTTTGGCACACCCTGAGGACGTTCAGCGGTCCCGTCGTGGTTGAAGGATACGACCACCGCCAGGATCCGCTGTCCGTCCTCGCCGAGAACAAGGCGAAACTGCAAGAGTGGGGCCTGTGGGAGCGTTAGTTGAGAGGAGGGAGGTGGTAGTGAAGGGTGCAAACCGAACCATGTCTCCCCATACGGGGTCAAGTCCATGTGTACGGCACTACTAAGGAGGAACAATGCGTAAGGCAGCTTTGCTAATTGGTATTCTGATGGCCACCATGCTCGTCGGGCCGACGGTCGCCGCCAGCGACAACCTCCTCATCTACACCTCGGTCCCGATCGAGATCATGACCCGACTGCAAGAGGCTTTCCACGAGGCCCATCCGGACATCAGGCTGGATGTGTACCGCGCCGGCACGGGCATCATCGCGTCGAAGATCGCCGCTGAGATGGATGCGGACAATGTTCTTGCAGATCTGGTCTGGGTCGCCGACTACACCTATCTCGAAGACCTCAAAGAAATCGGCATGCTGTACAGGTACTTGCCGCAGGACGTAGACAAGATCGGCGACGTGTTCGTTGATCAGGACGGCTACTACGGAGCTGGAAGGGTGTTCACCATGGTCATCGCGTACAACACTAACCTGGTAGACGACCCTCCCTCCACCTGGCGCGATCTTCTCGATCCGAAGTGGCGCGGGGAGATCGTCAGCGGCAACCCGGAGTACTCGGGGTCCAACGTAATCGCAGCCGCAGCGCTGGGGCTGGAGTACGGGCTCTCCTATTTCCGCGGTCTGCGGGAGAACGAGATCGCGATAGTGCGCGGCAACAGCGAGGCGGCCGCGGCAGTGATCGCCGGGGAGTACTTCCTGGGGCTGACCCTCGACAATGTGGTGCGCGACCAGAAGTCGCAAGGGCTCCCCATCGATTTGGTGTACCCTGAGGACGGGCCCATCTTCATCCCCAGCCCCGTGGGCATTCTCTCCACTAGCGATCGCCTGGAGGCGGCGCAGACTTTCGTCGACTACATAGCCTCTGTTGAAGGGCAGCAGGCATTGGCGGAGCTCGGCTTCTACTTGCCCGTTCGTCACGACGTTCCCGGTCCGGAAGGGGCACCCTCCCTGGCGGAACTCGTTGACGCTGTGATGCCGTTCACCGTTGCCGAAATTCAAGCGCATACTGACTTCTTCAGCCGCAAGTACGTCGAAATCCTAGCTGAGTGACCCGAAGGGAGGGGGCGAGGGCAGAAGCCCTCGCCCTCTCCACTTCTTCCGAGGAGATGAGGGGGCCGCATGAACCGGGTTCTTGCTTTTGCTCGAGCTCCTTTCGACTTGCTTAGGAGCCCTACTCTCGCCGGTCGGCTGGTGGGGCTGGCGGCCGTGGCCTTGTTGGTGGTGTTGACCGCCTTCCCACTGGGGGTGTTATTTCACAGGAGCTTTGAGCGAGAGGCACAGCTGTCCCTGCAGAATTACGTCGAAGTCTTCTCCGCAGCGCGCAACTACCAACCTATTTGGGACACGGTGAAACTCGGGCTGTGGACGGTTCTCCTGGCGGCGGTCCTGGGGGTGCCCTTGGCCTGGGTAGTGGCCCGCACGAACATGCCCCGGCGACGCATTCTGGAGAACTTGTGCCTGCTCCCCTATATGCTCCCGCCCTTCATCGGGGCGATGGCCTGGATACAGCTCCTGGCACCGCGGTCAGGCTATATAAACCAGCTGTGGATGTCCCTGATGGGGACCCGTGACCCCCTGTTCAACATCTACTCGTTCGGCGGCATGGTGATGGTCATGGGCTTCTACTCGTTCCCGTTCGTGTTCATCGCGGTGCGGGGAGCCTTGGAGCGGATGAACCCCAGCCTGGAGGAAGCAGCTTCCATCTGCGGAGCCCGCACCCTGCGGGTCGCACGGGACATCACTGTCCCCTTGGTGATTCCCAGCATCATGGCCGGGATGATGCTCGCCTTTTTGTACACGGTGTCCAACTTCGGTATCCCTGCACTTTTGGGGATGCGCGCCCGGATATTCGTCCTCACGACACGAATCTACGCGTACATCCTGCGCGGGGACATGGTCGGTATCCAACTGGCGACCGCTTTGTCAGTGGTTCTTGTGGGACTGGCCGCCATAATCCTCATTGTAAACCGGTGGGTTATCAGTAAGCAGCACGGAGCGGCGATCATCTCCGGGAAGAGCGTTCGGCCGACCAGAGTTGAGCTGGGCCGCTGGCGGTACCCATTCGCCCTGGGAGTGTACGCAGTAGTGGGTCTGATGGTGTTGGCGCCCATTGTCGCCTTGATGCTCACTTCGTTCCTGCGAGCATGGGGCCTGCCGCTGCGCTGGGCCAACTTTACTGTACGAAACTACGAGTACATCTTGTTTGAGTTCCCGTTGACCAGAGCCGCCATCCAGAACAGCGTCATGCTCGCACTGGTCGCCGCCTCAGCAGCTGTCGTTCTGGGCACAGTGCTGGCGTACATCGTAGTCAAGACCAGGACGCGCGGGAGGCAGGCGGTGGACGCCCTTGTCACCCTCCCCAACGCCATTCCCGGGACAGTGGTGGCGTTGGCCATGATCTTGGCGTGGTCAGGACGCTTTGGGATCAACCTGTACAATACATTCGCCATCCTGCTCGTGGCTTACCTGTCCTACTACACCTTTTACGCTTTCCGCAACGCTGCAGCAGCCTTGGCCCAGGTGCACCCTTCGCTGGAGGAGGCGGCCACTATCTCCGGGGCGGGGTCCGGGGCGGTCATGCGTGACGTGGTCATCCCGCTCATCCGGCCGGGGATGCTCGCCGGATGGCTGCTGGTGTTCGCCCCGACGCTGCGGGAGTTGACGATTTCCATTCTTCTGTACGGTCCGTACACGCCGACGATCGGCGTGGCGGTGTTCGATCTTCAGGATGCCGGGTACTTCCATATCGCCTCAGCACTGGCAGCGATCATCGTGGTGGTCATCGTGGGCATAAACCTAGTAATGCGCAAACTCCTGGGCGGCAGAGCCCGGGCCATGTAGAGGAGGGAACATGGCCAGCATATCTCTTCGCAATGTAACTAAGACCTTCGGCGGCAACGTCCAAGCGGTGCACGACATGTCGCTGGAGATTGCCCATGGGGAGATCGTATGTCTGTTGGGCCCTTCGGGGTGTGGCAAGACAACCACTCTGCGGCTGGTGGCCGGCTTCGAAGGCCCCACCGCCGGCGAGCTGTGGATCGGAGACCGCCTTGTGTCGAGTTCGCGCACACTGGTCCCGCCAGCCCGGCGCAACCTGGGAATGGTGTTCCAGGACTACGCCGTATGGCCCCACAAGAACGTTCTGGACAACGTCGGCTACCCGCTCAAGGTGCGCAAGATGTCCCGCTCGAGAATTCGCAAGAGAGCCACCGAGGCCACGGCCCTTGTGGGCCTGGAGGGGCTGGAAAAGAGATATCCGGAACAGCTCTCCGGCGGACAGCAACAAAGAGTTGCCCTGGCCCGGGCGCTGGTGGCAGAACCAGAAGCTCTGCTTCTGGACGAACCCTTGTCCAACTTGGATGCAAAGCTTCGGGAGAAGATGCGCTTTGAGATCATGGATCTGCACCAACGGCTGGGGCTGACACTGGTGTACGTCACCCACGATCAGGCAGAGGCAATGGTGCTGTCGGACTGGATGGTCGTTATGAACCGGGGCAAAGCCGTCCAGGTGGGGACCCCCTGGGAGATATACCGCTCCCCGTCCAGCCCCTTCGTGGCAGATTTCATCGGACTGGCCAACTTCCTCCCGGCCCAGCTCGTGGAGCGGAACGGCCAGCAGGGTATTGCAGAGATTCCGGCAGCAGGTTCTCAACGTGTGGAGTGTTCTTTGGCCAGTGAGCCGAGTGGGTCGTTGCCGGTCCCGGGAGTGCTCTTCGTGCGGCCCGAGGACGTCGAGCTGAGCTCGGAGGGGGAGGCAGACATCGAAGGCACCGTAACCCGAGCCACCTTCCTCGGAGCGAGGCTCGATCTGCGTGTAGACGTCGGCGGCGCGGAGTGGCGAGCTGAGGCTCCCCCTGGAGCGGATATTGCGCAAGGGCAAGCAATAGGCGTGAAGGCTCAACGCGCCATCTTCTTTGAGAAGGAGGAGCAGACAGATGGAGAAACAGCAGACGCCTAAACCTCGCGCCATTGTTCTGGTGGACGGCGAACACTACTACCCCGTCATCAAGTGGGCACTGACCGTTGTGGCCGACGAATACCAGATTGTAGGAGGTGTCTTCCTCGGAGGCACGGAAAAAATCGGGTCTGACAGCGGCTTGGGTGACCTCGGAGTGCCCGTGATCCACGGAAACACTATCTTGGAGTCGCTTGCCGAGGCTGTGGCCTCTTTTGCCCCGGAAGTAGCCGTGGACTTGTCGGACGAGCCTATCGTTGGTTACCAGGAGCGGTTCGAGATAGCGAGTCTGCTTTTGCATCTGGGCGTCTCGTACGTGGGCAAGGACTTTCGCTTTGCCCCTCCGGCCCTGCTTTCGACTTCCTCCCCCGCGCTCAGCGTCGTGGGAACCGGCAAGAGGACCGGCAAGACAGCTATCGCCGGCCACATGGCTCGCCTGCTGCAGAGAAAGT
>PWTL01000105.1 GCA_003562845.1 Candidatus Acetothermia bacterium | reverse complement strand
TTGGCGATCAGCAGTTGTGTCTCGCGTTCGCTCAGAGAGCCGCGGGCCATGACCAAAAACTGCAGGAACTCCTTGGCACTCTCGCGGGCTGCACCTTCGGCGATGTTGCTGGGTACTGAGATCACTGCTCGTCTCATCTGTGCGGTCAACCCGAATCTCTCGTCCGGGGGAAACGCCCGGGTTACGGCATAGATGTCACGGACCAGGGCAACCGCCTCTTGCCACGCCTTCAGCTCGTGATGCTCGCGCACCCCTGACGCCTCACGCCTCACTCCACCGTCACCGTCTTGGCCAGATTCCGCGGCTGGTCGACATCGGTTCCCCGCAGTCGGGCGATGTGGTAGGCGAGAAGCTGTAACGGAATGGAAAAGACCAGCGGAACCAGCGGCCGGGGGGCCTTGGGGAGCAGCACAACGTGCTCGGTGAGGCGCCGCAGGCGGGGGTCGTCGACGTCGGTGAACACGATCAGATCGCCCCGCCGGGCGTGCACCTCCTCCACGTTGGCCATGCTCTTCTCCAGAAGCTCCGTCTCGCTGAGCAAAAACACCACCGGCATCTCCTCGTCGATCAACGCGATCGGCCCGTGCTTCATCTCCCCGGCGGCGTAGCTTTCGGCGTGGATATAGGAGATCTCCTTGAGCTTAAGCGCCCCCTCCATGGCCATGGGGTACAGGATCCCCCGGGCCAGGTACAACGCATCCTTGCTCCCGTGGTACACGCTGGCCAGGTCCTCCGTCCGCTCGCTGGCGGAGAGCGCCTCGGCGACAAGGCCCGGCGCTCGGGCCAGCTCATCCAGCTGCGCGGCGAGCTCCTGCTCGCTCAACTGCCCTCGCAGGCGCGCTAGCTGCAGCCCCAGGAGCCACAGCGCCACAAGCTGTGTGGTGAACGTCTTGGAGGCGGCGACACCGATCTCCAGGCCCGCCCGGGTGTACAGGACCCCGTCGGCCTCCCGCGTCAGTGCGGAGCCGACGATGTTTGCTACCGCCAACGTGCGCGCCCCGCGGGCCTTGGCTTCGCGGAAGGCCATCAGCGTGTCCAGCGTCTCCCCCGACTGCGACACCCCCACCACTAAGCTCCGCGCCCCCAGAGCCGGCTGCCGGTAGCGAAACTCCGAGGCGAGCTCCGCGCGCACCGGCACCCCCAGGAGCGGCTCCCACAGGTACTCGGCCACCAGGCACGCGTGGTAGGAGGTCCCGCAAGCTAGCAGCACCACCTGATCGAGATTACAAAGAGCTTCCTTCTCCAGCCCCAGGTCGACTGGCGCCCACAGCTGGTCGCGCAACGTGTCGGCCACCGCCTGGGGCTGCTCGTGGATTTCCTTTTCCATGAAGTGCCGGTAGCCCTGCCGCTCCGCGGTAAGGGGGTCCCAGGGGACGGTGGTGAACTGGGCCTCCTTCTTACCGCCCTCAGCGTCCCACAGTTCGGCCTGCCCCGGCCGAAGGCGAATGAGCTCGCCGTCCTTCAAGAAGCAAAAGTCCCGCGTGTGCCCGAGCAAAGCCGGGGCATCCGAGGCCAGAAAGCCCGCCTCAGGGAGCGCCCCGGCCACGAGGGGGCTTCCCAGCCGCGCTCCGACCATCTCCGTGGGGTGATCGGCATGCACCACCGCCACGGCGAACGCTCCCTCCGCCCGAGCGACCGCCCGGTGCACGGCCTGGGCCAGGTCCCCCTGGTAGTACGCCTACACCAGGTGCACGAGCACCTCGCTGTCGGTCTCCGAACGGAATTCGTGACCTTCGGCAGACAGCTCGTCTCTCAGGACCCTGTGGTTTTCGATGATCCCGTTGTGCACAAGGGCGATCTTCCCCGTGCAGTCGACGTGTGGGTGGGCGTTGTCCTCGGTGGGCGCGCCGTGCGTGGCCCAGCGGGTGTGGCCTATTCCGGTGGTCCCTCCTAGGGGCTTCCTCTCCACCGCTTCTCGGAGCCGGGCTATCTTCCCTACGCTCCGCGCCCGCTCGATCCCCGCCGGGCCCAGCACCGCCAGTCCTGCCGAGTCGTAGCCGCGGTACTCCAGCCTGGTAAGTCCGTCCAGTAGAATATCTTGTGCTGTTTGGCCGCCCACATACGCCACAATCCCACACATAACTCCCCCAGTATACAGCTCACGCAGCCGGCCAAAGGGGCCTGTCCCTCTGTCCCCCGGTAGCGGAGCAGCTTGTTTCTTCCGAGCGGAGCAGCTTGCCTCTCTGGCAGCGGCGCTGCTTGTCTCTTCCGAGCGGCCCTGCCCTGTCTCTCTGGTAGCGGCGCAGGTAGCGGCGCAGCTTTCCTCTTTCGAGCGCCGTAGCTTGCCTCTCTGGCAGCGGCGCAGGTAGCGGCGCAGCTTGCCTGCGCCGAAAGGGGGACACACTACCTGCGGCGGCTCACAGCGTGGTGTAGTAGCGGTCCAGCTCGTATTGGTGCACTCGGCACCGATAGGCGTCCCACTCGATCAGCTTGTTCTGCACGAACTTGTCGAACAGGTGCTCCCCCAGCGCCCGGCGTACAAGCTCGCTCCTTTGCACTTCGGCTATGGCCTCGTTCAGGCTCCCGGGGAGCTCGTCGATCTCCAGATCCCGGCGCTCCTGGGGACTCAACGCGTACACATCACATTCGGCGGGCTCAGAGAGCTCGTAGTCCTGCTCCACACCCTCCAGTCCCGCGTGAAGCATCACCGCAAATGCCAGGTACGGGTTGCACGCGGCATCCGGGGCACGGAACTCCAGCCGTGTCGCCCCCTCTTTGCCTGGGTGGTACATGGGAACGCGGATCATGTTGGAGCGATTGTGCCGCGCCCAGGTGATGTACACGGGAGCCTCATATCCGGGAACCAGTCGCTTGTAGGAGTTTACCCACTGGGCGCAGAGGGCGATGATCGCCCGCGCGTGGGCCATGAGCCCCGCGATGTACCCCTTGGCCATCGGCGAGAGGTACAACGCGTCGTCCGGATCGTAGAAGGCGTTGCGGCCGTCGCTGCGCACCAAAGATTGGTGGGTGTGCATCCCCGAGCCGTTGTAACCGTATAGGGGTTTGGGCATGAACGTCGCGTGCACCCCACGCCGGCGGGCGACTTCCTTGACCAGAAAGCGGCAGGTCATCAGATTGTCGGCCATGCGCAACGCATCTCCGAACCTGAGGTCGATCTCTTGCTGACTCGGCGCCGCCTCGTGATGCGCGGCCTCCACGCCGATCCCCATACTCTCCATTGCCGACACCGTCTCCCGACGGATCTCCGATCCGACGTCCGGCGGTACAAGGTCGAAGTATCCGCAGGAGTCCAGGAGCTCAGCCGGTCGCCCAGTGGAGAAGCAGAAATACTCCACCTCCAGCCCCACCTGCATCTCCACCCCTCGCTCGCCAGCGCGCGCCAGCGCACGTTTCAGCGCCCAGCGAGGATCGCCCTTGTACGGCGCCCCGTCCGGTTGGGTGACGTCGCACATCAGACGGGCCACATTCCCCCAGGGAAGCACGGCGAACGTCGCCGGGTCGGGCCGGGCCACCATGTCCGACTCGTCGATGCGGGCGAACCCGTGTATAGACGAGCCGTCGAACCCCGTGCCGTCGGCCAGCGATCGCTCGAGCTCGGAAGCAGATATCTCCACGCTTTTCAGGTTCCCCAGTAGATCGGAAAACCACAGCTGCACGAACCTAATGTCCTCTTCCCTTACCCGTTGCAGTACGGCCTCCGCGTCCATCCGCCCCACCCCCTGTACAGAAAGTGCTCGCCAACTACACGAACCGAGCATTCTAGTACAAGAGCGCCTGGCGTCCAGTACCAACAACACGAGCTCCCCGACCGCCGTACCCGAATGGGCTCGCCTAGCGCTGGAAACCTGGAGCGGCCCCTTGCATCGGCCGGGACAGTGCGGCGCCCCTCGAGGAAAGCCGTATTCCCTCGGACAGTTGATCTCGTGGATCTGTCGGAAGCCAACCCGCGGACTGCGCGAGTGAGCAATGCAGGAGCGGGTGCCGTGGACAGACTTCGAGAGCGTTTGCCTATACCGCTGACAACTCCCCTTCCTGAGCAAACACCACAAATTCGAGGAACTCAACGAGCCCGGGTGTTACAATCGGCGGATGATCAGCACATTCAGGAAGCTCCTCCAGCTTCTGACCCTACACGAGCGCCGCCGGCTGGGCCTCGTGTTCCTCGGGGTCACCGGCTCAGCCCTGCTCGAGGTGGCCGGTGTGGCCTCGGTGCTGCCCTTCTTGTCGGTGATCGGAAATCCCGAGATGATCCAAGAGAACGCGTTCCTCAACTGGTTGTACACCAGCCTAGGCTTCGCCAGCGTCAACCGCTTTCTTCTGTTTCTGGGGTTCGTCGTCTTGGTCGTCCTCGTGGGGAGCAACGTGTTCCGGGCCATCGTCCACTGGGCCCTGTACCGCTTCAGCTGGATGAGAAACCACAGCCTGTCCCGCCGACTTCTTTCGGCGTATCTGCAGCGGCCGTACGTCTTCTTCCTGGGCCGGCACAGCACCACGTTGGGGCGAAACATCCTCGCCGAGACCCAGCACCTCATCCAAGGCATTGTCGTGCCCGGGCTGCGGCTCCTGGCCGGGCTGGTGGTGCTTCTGTTCATCATTGCCTTTCTCATCGCCGTCGATCCGGTGCTGGCCCTCGTAGTGGTTGCAGCCGTGGGCGGGGCTTATGGCGGGATCTACGTTCTGGTTCGCGGACGCCTGCGACGGCTCGGGGCCGAACGCGCCGACGGCAGTTGCGTCACCGAACGTCAGGTCGCGCACCTGTTCCGCCGCATCTGCACCGTTCACGACGTCTCCGAGCACACCGCCCCCGACCTCGACGACGA
>PWTL01000003.1 GCA_003562845.1 Candidatus Acetothermia bacterium | reverse complement strand
GGAGCTCGGCCCTCCAGGTGACCAGGGCCCGAGCGACGTGTATCAACTGAGTTTCTCCGGCGATGATGCGATCACGTGCGCGGGCGGCAGCCTCCTCCAAGAACATCCCCAGGTCCCGGCCGCGGGCAGTGAGTTCTGCCACTGTGGCCAGTGGGGGTTGCGCATCTCTCGAGGTCAAGGCGGAGACGAAGCTGTCCACCATCTCCTCGGGAGGAAGGCCCAAAAGGGTCTGGACGGCGTGTTGCGTGATAGGAGGGTCCTGACCCAGCTGTTCCAGCAGGACCTCAGCATCACGCAGGGCCCCTCCGCTGCGGCGGGCGATGAGTTGTGCCGCCTCCGGCTCCACCTCCATACCTTCTTTCTGTCCGATCTCCAGAAGTTTGGCGGCGATCTGATCGGTAGAGAGGGGAGCGAACTCGAACGCCTGGCACCGGGAGAGCACTGTCAGGGGTACCTTGTGTGGTTCGGTGGTGGCGAGTACGAACAGGACCCGGGGGGGAGGCTCCTCCAGCGTCTTCAACAGGGCGTTGAACGCCTCCCCGGTCAGCATGTGAACTTCGTCGATGATGTACACCTTCCGCTTTGCCCTTGCGGGCACGTAGCCCACTTGCTCGCGTAGCTGGCGTATCTGGTCGATCCCCCGATTGGAGGCGCCGTCGATCTCCACGACGTCCAGAGATGCTCCGCTGAGAATGCGGGCGCAGCTCTCGCAGGTGTTGCACGGCTCCCCGTCCTGGGGGGCCAGGCAGTTGACAGCGCGGGCGAGGATCCTCGCTATTGAAGTCTTCCCCACGCCGCGCTGGCCGCTGAACAGGAAGGCATGTGCCGTTCGTCCTTGGGAAATGGCCCGCTGCAGAGTCTGGACGATCAGTTCCTGTCCCACGACGTCGGCGAAGCGCAGAGGTCGCCACCGGCGATACAGAGAGAGCTCGTAGCCTGTTCCGTTCGCTTCCATCATCTATCGGGGAGAGCTTAAGCGATAGCTGCGGGCGGGCCAACGGGGACGTCAGCGAACCGCCCCCAAGCAGACCGAGACGCCCGCCTCCCAGGCCAACAGGCCGGTGGGTCCGAGCTCCAACCCGGTGCTCAAGGTGAGTAAACCACCCACGGAGGCCTTCAAGGAGAGATCCGTCCCTGCCCAGCCCCACAGCGTCTCTGCCCCTCCGAACCAGGTGACCACGGAGAACTCGGTGCCCCGGGTCACCCGTACGCGGACGGTGGCCCGAAGGACATGTGGCGACCGGACCAAACCGTGCCCCCCCAGGTCGGCCGTCAGCTCCACCGAGGCGTTTCCCACAGGGCAGTGGAGGGTGAACCCCAGAACGCGGAACCCGCTGATAATGAGGGGGGGATCCCACGTGACCCGTGAGTGGATTATGAACCCGCCCACTCCGAGCCACAGGCTTGGCTTCACAGTCAAGCTGCTGCCCTGTGGGGTGTATACGTGCTCTATGTTCACAGTGAGTATGCCGGCACGGATCTTCCCGCTGAGTCTGATCTCCTCAAGCCCTTCGGGAACAGCGAACACGGCTTCCGCCTTCCAGTGGGGCCACCACGCGGACAGCGTAGCGCCGTGGAGGAGCAAAGACTCTCCCCCGATCGGGGAGAATTGAACTGTGTGGCTTCTGCCTGGGCCAAGGAGCTCAAGCTGGGCCGGTGTCGCCCCCAGATCGACGGTCATGGCCCAGCCGGCAGGGAAGTCCTCACGCCACCCGACACGGCCCCAGGCCCCGAAGTCGAGCAGGCCCGTCCCTTCCGGGTCCGCCCACGCCCACACCCAGCGGCTGACAACCCCTCCGGTGACAAGCTCCATTTCTGCCTGTGCGTACCGCAGCGTTGGGCCCGCCGTGTCCCAGACGTGGGACCATCCTCCCCTGAACGTCCCTGCGTCCGCCTGCGCGGTGAACTCCGCCCAGCGTGGGGTGTCCCAGTCTCCGGTGAGCCGCCAGCCGGCGGCGACCGGGGGGAGGCCAAGCTTTCCTGCTGCCTCCCAGGTGGGAACGCCCCCGACGGGGAAACGCCAGTCGCTGGACAGGCACATCCCAATGCCTGCGCCGGCTTGTGCTATTGAGAGCAGCAATAAGCCCACTATTACAGCAACACTGAGTTGGCGCATCGCAACAATAGCGTACCGGACAGCTACGGTAGCGGATGTGCCCTCTGTCCGTGCGCTGGGACCCGTTGGTCCCCCGGGTCGGTGCTGGGTACCATAAGCGACATGCGGACCTTTGTTGTTGTTAGCCATACGGCGCCGCTGGACGGCGAGTTCTCCCTGACCGACCTACCCGGGGGGGCCGGAAGGCTGGACATATTGTGTCGCTGCGCAGTAGAGACGTTCCTGGTTTCCCATGGGATCCGGAAGGATGCCCGCCTGTACCTGGTTATCCGAGATGTGCTGGTGATCACCTTGGACGGAGAGCGGCTTCGACATCTCAACCCCGATGAGAGGTCCACGGCTGCACTGCTGCGGCGGGCTCTCTCGCAGGGGCAGGACCTTGCCCCGGGGGAGACTCGCAAGTCGACCAGCGGGATAAGCGTGTGGCGGGCTGGCCTGGCCGAAGTTCTGCGGTCACTCAAAGAGGAAGGCAGCGACCTTATCCTGCTCGATGAGGGGGGGGTACCCCTGCCGCAGGCCAGGCTCCCGGTGCGGTCGGCGTTCATCATGTCCGATCACCGGGAGTTCGAGCCCGAGGAACTGGCACTGGTGGAGAAACTGCCGCGAGTCTGTGTAGGACCGCGGTGGCTGCACGGGCATCAGTGCATTACTCTAGTACATTCCGAGCTTGACCAGAGGGAGGCTGGATGGACCAGTGGGTTAGACTGACCACGGTGACGGGAGAGGTGCAGGGGAATCTGTTGGCTGCGTTCCTGGCTGGTGAGGGAATCAAGGTCAAGTTCCGCACGCAGGTCCCTCCCTCTGTGTACCCAATAATGGCCGACGGCCTGGCGGAGGTGCAGGTGATGGTCCCCGCTGAGGACCTCCCGCGGGCGCAGGACGCCCTGGCCGCCTACCAACTGCCGGAGTCCGAGGAGGAATAGGGGCGGTGGACGATGCTGAGTACCGCAAAGCACGGGCGCGGCTGGCGGCAGAGGTGGCCGCGCAGAGGATAACCGATCCCCGGGTGTTGGCCGCTGTTGAGCGGGTACCCCGCCATCGTTTTGTGCCGACACATATGCGCCGCTGGGCGTACATAGACCGCCCCCTTCCCATCGGCATGGGCCAGACGATCTCCCAGCCATACATAGTCGCGCTGAGCTTGCAGGCGCTGCGCATCTCCCCTGAGGACCGCGTGTTGGAGGTGGGCACAGGTTCCGGCTACCAGGCGGCGATTCTCGCTGAGCTGGGCGCAGAAGTGTTCAGCGTGGAGCGCCACGGGGAGTTGGCCCGGTCGGCGCAAGCAGTGCTGCAGGAACTGGGGTACGTGGATGTGCACATCACCGTCGGCGATGGCAGCAAGGGCTGGCCCGAGAAAGCACCGTTCCAGGCGATTGTGGTGTCCGCTGGTGCCCCCGCAGTGCCGCCGGCCCTTCAGGAGCAGTTGTCCTCCGCGGGGCGCTTGGTGATCCCCCTAGGCGAGCACGGGAGACAAGATTTGTGGCTCCTGGAACGGACGAATGGAGAGTGGCGGAGTTCGTACCTCTGCCCTTGTGCGTTTGTGCCTTTGGTTGTAGAGGAGGGATGGCGATGATTGACCTGCGTTCGGACACAGTAACAAAGCCTACTTCGGCAATGCGGGCAGCGATCGCCTCCGCGGAAGTGGGTGACGACGTGTACGGCGAAGACCCCACAGTACTGGAGCTGGAGGCACAGGCCGCTGATCTCATGGGCATGGAGGCGGCGCTGTTCGTCCCTTCAGGGACCATGGGTAACCAGGTAGCCATTGCCTGCCACACCCGGCCCGGCCAAGAGGTAGTAGTGGAGACTGCCTCGCACGTGTTGAACGTAGAGGTGGCGGCCATGGCCCGCTTCTCGGGGGTGTTGGCCCGGGCGGTTGCCGGGGAAGGGGGAGTGTTCACAGCCGACCAGCTGGCGGGGGCGCTTCGACCGGACGTCTACTACTTGGCCCCTACAGGGCTAGTCTGTCTCGAGTCCACACACAATGCGGCCGGGGGGCGGGTGTGGCCGGTGGGGGAGATGCGGGACGTCGTCGCCCTGGCCCACGAGCGAGGAATTCCCGTCCACTTGGACGGAGCACGGATCCTCAATGCGCAAGTGGTCACAGGCACTCCCGTCCGGGAGCTGGTGGCCGGGCTGGACTCCGTGATGTTCTGCTTGTCCAAGGGGCTGGGCTGTCCCGTCGGCTCCCTTCTCTGTGGAAGCACGCCGTTCATCGAGGAGGCACGGCGGACACGCAAGGCGATGGGTGGGGGAATGCGGCAGGCAGGGGTGTTGGCCGCAGCCGGTCTGTACGCTCTTGAGCACCACGTGGAGCGGCTTGCCGAGGATCATGCGCATGCCGAGCTTCTGGCCTCCGGCCTGGCGGAGATCCCCGGGGTAGAAGTGTGGCCCCAGGAGACGAACATCGTTGTTCTGGAGCTGACTGGGTCCCTCAGTGCGCCCGAGCTGTGCCGCCGCCTCGGCAACCGGGATGTCCTGGCGTCACCAGCTGCTGCCGGCGCCGATCAGCGACGAATCCGCTTTGTGACACACCTCGACGTTTCCCGCAGCGACGTCGAGCGGACAGTTGACCTCGTCTCGGAGGAACTGCGCTCCACTACTGAGTGACAATCCCGCCGCCACAAGGCCTACCTTGTCCTCGCCGTTGCCCCCCTGGGGCCGTAGCCTGCGTCACAAGGGAGGCGAGGGACGATGAGATGGACGACCTTGGCGGTGGTGGCAGCGATGGCCGTGCCTGCGTGGGCGGGCTCGCTCAGCGTGGGCTCAGGGGTCCAGTGGTATGTTGCCTCGTTCCCGGACCTGTCGGGGTACATTCAACAAGCCAACGAGACGATCAGGTTCGTCAACGATATGGGGGACGTCGACGGACACGTCGTCCCCATTGACATTTTGAGAGGGGGGCCGGGGATCGTCGTGTCCCAGTCTTTGGGCTACCCCGTTGGTATGGGAGCACAGCTGCTGATGCTCAAGGGCGGTGTGTCCACTGAGGGGAGCTGGACCAGGGACGGAGTCGAACACGACGTTGAATTGTCTCTGGAGATTGGCCTGGTCGCCGGGTTGGCCCAGGCAACGTTGGCCTTCGTGGGCGGACTGCTCGAAGTGAGCTTGGCTGCGGGCTGGGGAGTGGCCTGGCTGGATCACCGCTGTGAGTTCAACCTGCCCGCGGGGGGGGCAATACCGTTTGCCCCTCTTCCCGATGAGAGTCAGTACCGCACGAATGGGTTTGTGGGCCAGTTGGGGGTGCGCGCCATGCTTCCCCTGAGGCCGGGAGTGGCCTTGGGAACAGAGGGGGGACTGCGGTTCGCCCCACTGGGCGTGCCCCGCGCTGACGGGGAGGCGCTGGACCTGTCCGGAGATGGAGTGCGGGATGAGCTGAGCTTCAGCGGCGTGTGGGTCGGCTTGACAGTAACCCTGATCTTTGAGCTGTGAGGTGAGGAGGTAGTGATGCGAAGAGGAAGATTGTACCTGCTGGGTGCCCTCACGCTGGTCATTCTGGCGACAGTTGCCGGTTGCACCAATCGTTTTCAGGCCCAGGCCCCCAAGGCGTTGTTCGCCCTGCGCCCGGCTGAGGGTGAGGCCCCACTGGTGGTGAGCTTCGACGGGTCCCCTTCGTTCGCCGAGAACGGTAAAGTCACGGAGTACTTGTGGGAATTCGGAGATGGGACCAAGGCTGCAGGCCCCGTTGTTTCCCACACCTACACCAGGGGTGGCACCTACGAAGTCAGTCTCCAGGTGTATAACACCGAGGGAATGTCCGACCGCCGCAGCACGGAAGTAGTAGTGCACTTTCCTTCTCCAACCGCCGAGTTCACCTATACTCCGGGGAGACCGGCTACGGGAGAGAGGGGGAGATTCGACGGGTCCGCCTCTTCCAGCCCCAACGGGGACATCGTTGAGTACCGCTGGTCGTTCGGCGACGGCGAGTGGAGCGATGAAGGGGCCCAAGTGCAGCACATCTACTGGAACGGCCGGGATTACTCCGTGACGTTGACGGTCATCGATGAGGCGGGGCAGAGGGCCACTATCACCAAGAAGGTAGAGATTGTGGGAGGAACTCCATGCCAGGCCATCTGAGGGGTAAGCTTAGGCTGTTGGGCATGTGCGGCTGTTTGGTCGGCGTCGTGCTCCTGGCAGGCTGTCTTGACCAGAACAACCCCGGAGGGCCGGTGAGGGCGATCATCAGCGCAGAACCGCGGCAGGGGAGGGCCCCGCTTGAGGTCACCTTCGACGCGGGTGCATCTTACGATGCGAACGGCTCGATCACCGACTGGCTGTGGGAGTTCGACGACGGGACCGGGATCATCGCCGGAAGAGAGTTACGGCACACGTTCGACAACCCCGGGGAGTACAGCGTTACCCTGCGGGTGGTAGGAGAGTCCGGAGTGGGGCGGACGAGCACCACAGTGCGTGCTTTGAACACCCCCCCCGTGGCCTCATTCTCCTTCTACCCGCGGGATCCGTTCCAGGATGAGACGGTGACCTTCGACGGCAGCGACTCGTACGACCCCGATCCCGCCGGGCGTGTTGTCCGCTGGATGTGGGATTTCGGGGATGGAGGCACTGGTGAGGGGGAGTTCGTGGAGCACGTGTTTACCTTGCCCGGGGACCACACAGTCCGTCTGACGGTGGAGGACGAAGAAGGGGAGCAAGCCACCACTAGCCGCACTGTAACTGTGGACGATTGCGCCAGAGGACGTTGTGGGCGCTAGAGGTCGTTGCGGACGCAGGTAAGCGAGAGCCCGCGCCGCTAACCAACAAGGAGCAGGCGCCCCTCAGGGGGGAAGGGGCGCCGCTCTTGTCTGTCAGATGGACGCCCCTCTTGTTGGGACGTACAATCGCCGGGATCATGAAAAAGGGGATTCTAGTAGTGCTTGTCGCGTCCATGGGGATGCTGGTTGGAGGTTGTTTGGGGGTCCGCGGGCCGAGCGCCGTAATCCGTACTGACCCGGCGCGTCCTGAGGGGATGCAGCCACTGACTGTGGAGTTCGACGGTTCGAACTCTTACGGGGAGGGCATTGAGCACTATGAGTGGGAGTTCAACAGAGTGGGCGGCGATGAGCCGGAGCTGGCTGAGGGAGTGCAAGTAACCTGGGTATTTGAGGAGGCCGGCACTTACGAGGTTCGGCTCACTGTTCGTTCCGCTGACGGAAGGTCCGGCTCCGCGAGCGTAGAAGTGTCTGTCGGTCAGCGTCCGCAAGCTTCCTTCCGTATCGAGGGCGAACGCTCATCCGATGGAGGATTCTACTTCAACCAGCACCTCGAGTTCGATGCCAGCGACTCTACGGACGCTGTTCGGTGGATGTGGGAGTTCAGCGACGGCCACATTGCTGAGGGGGAGACCATCAGACGAAGGTTCCACTCACTTCGCGAGTACACTGTCACTCTAGTCGCGGAGAACGACGACGGCGTGCGCTCTAATCCTTATACACGTTCCTTCAGGGTAGTCGGACGGTGTTGCGGTCAGTGAGCTTCTGCCCTCCTGACATCATCGGAACGCTGCACAGCCTTGTCTGCCAGGTGCCGGCGGGTCGGGTTACAACGTTCAAGGCGCTCGCCGGCGCGCTGGGAGATCCAGAAGTGGCGAGGTTTGTCGGGATGTGGCTGGCCGGCCCGGCCGGGGCTTCTCTTCCCTCTCACCGCGTAGTGTATGCCAGCGGAGAGGTAGCCCGTGGCCGTTTTGCCGATCAGAGCCCCAACATCAGCAGGCTGATCGAGGAGGAAGTGCGGGTAGCGGGGACGCGAGTGGTGCCCCTCAGCGCGTATTTCTTCTGGGACTTTCAGACGGATCGCCCCTTGGAGCGCCTGCGGGCTGAGCAGGAAGCGCTGGTGGATGAGGTACGCCAGGAGCCCTTGCACAGTCCGCAGCTCGTGGGAGGGGTGGACATAGGGTACCGGGATGACTGGGCCGTAGCTGTGTGCGCACTGTGCTCCTCCGATGGTCAACTCGAGGACTATGTCTGGGTCGAGCGTGAGGTGCGGTTTCCGTACATCTCCGGGTACCTTGCCTGGCGGGAGCTGCCCGCGTATCTGGCGCTGTGGGAAGAGGTGCGTGCCTTGGACCGGGTCCCCGATGTTCTGCTCGTGGACGGAAACGGGATTCTGCATCCGCGCCGTCTGGGCATCGCCAGCCATCTGGGGCTCCTTGTGGATGTGCCCACTGTCGGGGTGGCCAAGCGCCCCCTGTGTGGGGAGTTCAACACGGCAGGGATGACCGTCGGCGAGTGGCGTCCCGTGGTCCTGGCCGGGGAGACGGTGGCCGCCGCTCTGCGCACAGGGCGCAACCGGACGCTGTTCATATCCCCTGGGCACCGCGTGGACCTGGCCTCGTCGCTGGACATTGTGGGGGCGCAGGTGCAAACATCCGCTCAGCCACTGGCCATTCGCTGGGCGCACGATTTGGCGCGCGAGGCGCTGGAGGAGAGCTGAGCGCTAGCTTTCTTTGCTAGTCGCCGTCACTTCTCCCCGCTTGGCGCGGCAGGTGTACCCCCCGCTCGGCGGCAACACGGAGCGCCTTCTCGTAGCCGGCGTCCGCATGACGGGCAACCCCCAGGCCGGGATCGACTGTGAGCACGCGCTCCAGGCGGCGAGCGGCGGCCTCGGTGCCGTCGGCAACGATCACCATGCCCGCGTGGATCGACTTGCCGATTCCCACGCCGCCTCCGTGGTGGACCGATACCCAGCTGGCGCCGGCCACGGCGTTGAGGAGGGCGTTTAGGATCGGCCAGTCCGCTATGGCATCGGAACCGTCTTTCATTCCCTCCGTCTCCCGATAGGGGGAGGCGACGGAGCCCGAGTCCAGGTGGTCTCGCCCGATGACGATGGGGGCCTTCACCACACCGCGCCGGACGAGGTCGTTGAACGCCAGGCCCGCTTGTACACGCTCCCCGTATCCAAGCCAGCAGATGCGCGCGGGAAGCCCCTGGTGGCGCACGACCTTCTGAGCCCTGCGGATCCAGCGCTCCAGCGACTGATCCTGGGGAAACAACCTCAGTACCGCTTCGTCGGTGGCCCGGATATCCTCGGGATCCCCGGAAAGAGCCACCCAGCGAAACGGGCCTTTGCCCTCACAGAACATGGGGCGGATATACGCCTCCACGAAGCCGGGGAAGGAGAAGGCTTCGCCTTCGCCCAGCCCGCCCTGTCGGGCCTGCGCGCGAAGGGCGTTTCCGTAGTCGAAGACGACGGCGCCTGCTTCTTGGAAGGCGGCCATGGCCCGGACATGGTGCCCCATCGACTTGTAGGAAAGCTCCACGTACTTGCCCGGGTCGCGCTCCCGCAGAGACAGGGCCTCGGCGTAGGTCATACCTCCTGGCACGTAGCCCTGCAGCTCGTCGTGGGCAGCTGTCTGATCAGTCACAACATCAGGTACCACTCCTCGCCGGACGAGTTCCGGATGCGTGTCTGCCGCGTTACCAAGCAGGCCGATGGAGAGGGGTTTCCCTCGGGAACGGTGTTCTTCGGCGAGGTGGAGCGCCTTGTCCAGTGACTCGGTCCAGGTGTCCAAATGGCCCAAAGAGAGCCTTCGTTCTATCTTGTCCCGGTTCACTTCGACCACGAGGGCCACGCCGTCGTTGAGCGTTACGGCGAGAGGTTGGGCTCCCCCCATCTCGCCGAGGCCGGCTGTGAGGACCAGCTTGCCCTGCAGACTTCCACTGAAGTGCCGACGGGACACCTCGGCCAGGGTCTCGTAAGTCCCCTGCAGGATTCCTTGTGTCCCAATGTATATCCACGAACCGGCGGTCATCTGCCCGTACATGGTCAGCCCCTGCCGCTCGAGCTCGCGGAAGTTCTCCCAGGTGGCCCAGTCCGGTACGAGCAAGGCATTGGCAATGAGAACGCGGGGTGCGTCCTCATGTGTACGGAAGCGGGCTACCGCTCGTCCGGACTGTACTACCAACGTCTCGTCGTCTCCGAGATCGCGCAGCTCTCTGACGATGACCTCGAAGTCCCCCCAGGAGCGTGCCGCCTTCCCGGTTCCGCCGTAGACGATCAGCTTGTCCGGATCACCGGCGACCTGTGGATCAAGATTGTTCATCAGCATTCGGAGAGCGGCCTCCTGCAGCCATCCCTTGCAGGTGACCTCGCTGCCCCGCGGGGCACTAACGGTACGCCGTGTTTGACCTGTCTCGCCCATACTCTCCTCTCTGTACGATACTAAGCTACAGCGATAGTGGTTCACAAATAAGTTCTCTCCTTGTGCAGCTTCCGGGAGGGAGCGCGCCTTGTTGGCGTCCTCGGCAGGAGGTGGTAGAATCCGCCACTTGCACCCTAGGAGGGGAGCCAAAATGCGGATCAAGTGTTTGATGATAGTTCTGGCCGTGGGGTTTCTTGCGGTGCCGCTGGGCTGGGCACAGGCGGAGACGGACGAAGCGCAGATGATGTTGGGGGTGGGTGGCAGCTTCTTGGCCGGGAATCCGGCGTTCGACGCGTTCGTCCAGTTCCCGCTGGGCGGGATCATGGACTTGAGAGCCAATCTGACCATGCTCTTCGCGGCGCAGCAAACTTATGCCTTCGCTGTGGACGGCGCCGTCGTGTTGAAGTTTGCCATGAATGCGTTTACACCGTATGTGGGCGGCGGTGGCGGAGCTCTAGTCATCATCGATCCGTTGGGCAACGTGATCGGCGCGATGACCGTAAACGCTTTCGGCGGGGCCATGCTGCCGCTGGGCGAGGGGTTCGGCGTGTACGGTCAGACCAGGTTTTTCGGAGCCATCCAGGGAGGCATCTTCCAGGGTTGGCTGGCGCCCGGTCTGGGGTTGTACATCAACTTCTAGCCAGGCAAGTCTGAGGCAGGTGCATGACAGAGGAGGGCGGCTGCGCGCCGCTCTCCTTGTTTTCCGCTTCAACGGGGCCGTGTGTCCTCTTCTTCACGTTCCGCCTGCAGTAGCATTGGGCTGTGCGCACGCTGGGGGAGATGGCCGCTGCGATTGGGGCATGCCTCCCGAGAGGGGCTGATCCACGGAGCGAGATCCGTGGACTGGCCTGGGACTCGCGGCGCGTCGTGTCCGGCGATCTCTTCTTCGCGTTGAGGGGAAGACGAGCTGACGGACACGAGTTCATCCCCCACGCTGTAGCCCGTGGGGCCGTGGCCGTCGTGTCCGAGAGTGCTGTAGGAGAGGTGAACGTTCCTGTTCTGCGAGTCTCCGCGGGGCGTGTCGCGCTGGCCAAGGCGGCGTCTGCCTTTTACGGGCACCCTACGGAAAAGCTACGGACCATCGGGGTAACGGGGACGAACGGCAAGACTACGGTCGTCCATCTGTTGGGACAGCTACTCCCGCAGTGTGAGATCCTTACGACGGTGAGCATGGAAGGTGTCAGGCTCTCCTGCGTGACCACCCCGGAGGCTCCGGACCTACACAGGCTGGCTGCCCGTGCGCTGGAGCGGGGAAGGCTGGCCTTTGCCTTTGAGGCGTCCTCCATTGGACTGGATCAGAGACGGGTCGACAGCGTTTGCCTTGCGGCGGCAGTGTTCACCGGCCTTGAGCGCGATCATCTCGATTACCACGGAAGTCCTGAGGCGTATTTGGCGGCAAAGCTAAGATTGTTCCACTTGTTGCCCGCCGAAGGGTGGTCTGTGGTCGGCGTGGATGACCCCCAGCTCGAGGCCGTGCAGGGGGCGGCCAGAGGCAGGCTGGTGACATTTGGCCTGGGCGCGGGACACGTCTCGGCGATGGACATAAGGCAGAGCCGAGGGGGGACACACTTTCGACTCGTCACCCCGCGGTGTGCCCGACCGGTGGCCCTTCCCCTGCCGGGGCGACACAACTTGCGCAACGCCCTGGCCGCTGCTGCTTGTGCCTGGGCCCTGGGGGAGAGGGCTGAGGACATCGCCGAACGGCTGCACAGCGCATATCTTCCCCCCGGGAGGTGGTCCAGGCTGCGGTCGCCACGAGGAGCGGAGGTAGTAGTGGACTACGCCCATACCCCGGCGGCTTTGGAGCTTATGCTGGAGGAGCTTCGTCCGTACTCCCGTCGTCTCGTGGCCGTGTTCGGGGCTAGTGGAGAGGCCGATCACGGGAAGCGGCCGCTCATGGGGCGAGTGGCGGCACATCGCGCGGATCTCGTGTTGCTCACCTCGGATAACCCCAAGTCGGAGGAACCACGGGAGATCGCCAGACAGATCGCCGAAGGGGTGTCCGCAGAGGGGGGAGCGTACGAGGTCCATCTGGACAGAGAGACCGCCCTCCGCAGGGCGCTGGAAGTGGCCGGGCCGGGAGATGTCGTGCTGGTTGCGGGAAAGGGCCACGAGCGATGCCAATGGACTGCAGACGGTCCTGAGCCTTACTCTGACCTAGACGTGCTTCGAGTCTTGGGGGCCACTGTCCTGGAGCGACTGGACTAGCCTCCACACGCGGTCCGCGATCTGTGCCGGGCGGCCCGAGGCGTCCACCGGGTAGACTGAACGATCTCTGGGCGGAGTCAGCTCGGCTTGTGCCTGTAACCTCCGTCGCACCGAGGTTCCGTCCAACCCCGAAGAGAGGAGGCGTTTGTGTCGCGCATCCTCCGGCGCGTACAGCCACACAAACGCGTCGAACAGGCTTCGGTCTACGTAAGGAGATGCCAACAGCAACGCCCCCTCGACTAGCAGTACTTCAGTCTCCTGGTTGAGGTGGTCGCGCACGGCGTGCCGGACTTCCTCCATGACTGCCGGATGAACGATGGCCTCCAGATCGGCCCTTGCCGCAGGGTCCTCGAAGGTGATCTGCCCCAGGCGGTTCCGATCCACAGCTCCCTCTCCGGTCAGGATGTCCTCTCCGAAACGGGCTAGCAGAGGTGCATAGCTGGGCCCGCCGTGACGGTAGGTGGCCCAGGCTAGCTGGTCGCAGTTGACGAAGGCCACGCGCGGGCGGCGGGAGAGCATGCGGCACACGGTAGACTTCCCCGAGCCGGCAGGTCCGGCAACTCCTATAACGAGCACAACAATCCCCCTGCCACTCCTATCCCCTCCCGGGGTCATAGTAGTGACACATGGGGGGACATGCCACAGCACGGGGCGGTTGACATGACTTGTGTTCACAGTAGGCTGTGACCGATGGGCGGGTCGGCCGGGATGGAGGTAAGCGAGAGTTGTGACCTGGTTCGCTCTGTGTGGTTGGGATCTGCTATAATGGTTTCCATGGCTTATGGCCATATTCGTTGGAAGGAGGCGAATTATGAGAAGAACTGGAATTCTGTTCGCTGTAGTGGGAGCATTCTTGGCTCTGGCTGTGACTGGAAGCGCACTATCACTGTGTGATTACAGCTCGCCTACGACTTCTATTACGCGGATGCGGCTGTCGTTTAACTACCGCTACTTCGACGACGCGTTCACCGATGAGGTGGACGTGAGCGCCGGGCGCTCGCGGGTGGAGTACAGTAGCCTGTACGACTCACCGAATCTAGGTTACTCCCTGAGTGCCATGGGCGAGCTCCGACTGTCCGAGCTGCGGGTTTCGGCTGGGACTGCGCGCTCGTCGGGGACACTGCGCTACTACTTTGGCGAGGAGCAGCCGGTGTTTGCTTTTGCGGGGTTGTCAACAACACTGGACACCGCGCTCCCGGGCCCGGCGCTCGATGTCACCACCGGTCTCGGCTACGGGCGGTTCACCGACGTGACCCCGTTGGCCAAGGCCATGCGCATCGAGAGCATGCTGCTCCGTCGAGGTGTTCTTCCCGCTTCCCTGTCTGATCAAGTCTTGTTGGCCCTCTCCGAGGAGATCGGCCGGAGGGTGGAGTACCCAACGGTCAATGAACTGGTCCAGGAACTGGTGTCCACTATTCAGGAAGCGGCGGGCGTTGATGTGGAAGCGAGAGTGGTGCTGGCGATCGAGGAACTCGTCCTGGCCACTGGCGACGAGCGGCACTGCGGTTGGGCGGTGCAGGGCGGGCTGAGCTATGAGGTGCTCGATCCCCGTGAGGGACCGCGGAATGTCCTCCTCTCCTTTTCCGGGTCGCTGGCCCTGCCCCCGGCTCCCGAGTCCCAGATTCTGTTCGAGGCGGGACTGACAGGGCCCATCGACATCAGCGAGCGACACACGGCCACACTGGCGGCGTCTTACGAGTACTCGGTGGGAACACTGGACGTTATGGCCACACTGCTCTTGACCCGGGAGAAGCTGCCCGATGAGGACGCGCTGGACTCGGCATTAGCCACTGTCGATGTTTCTTTCCCCGTACGTGGAGCGAACGTGGGCTTGCAGCTGGCGTTGAGCAAACCTGCGGAGGCTACGCGCATGTCGACTGACTTCAGCGTGTCGGTGACCTGGCGGCTGCTGTAAACGGAAGCTCGACGGGGGGGGCACCCGCCCCCCCCTTTTTCGCCCCCCTTTTTTCTCTTACTGCTGGTCTCCACCCTTGGACCGGGACAGCTGAGCATGGGCGGAACTCACCAGGGCAGCGAGATCAACCTCGCTTGGCTGACGCGGCGCCGGCAGCAGGTGGAAGAAGAACTCCAGGTTTCCTGCCGGCCCCGGAAGTGGGGAGACCACGGCTCCGCGGAGGCTCCAGCCTAGGCTGTTGCTGCTGAACCTGCGGACCTTCTCCAACACCTCGAGGTGGACCGCCGGGTCACGCACGACCCCGCGGCGGCCCACTTGGCCTCGACCGGCTTCGAACTGTGGTTTCACCAGTGCCAGCACCTCTCCCTCTTGCGCGAGTACCTGTTTCACGGCGGGGAGGACCAGGCGCAACGAGATGAACGCTACGTCGACGGCGGCCAGGTCGACGGCTTCCGGTATGTGTTTTGGCTCCAGGAAGCGGGCGTTCAACTCTTCGCGCACTACAACACGGGTGTCTCTACGCAGCTTCCAGTCCAAGATCCCTTTCCCGACGTCCACGGCGTACACGCGGGCCGCGCCGTGCTGCAGGAGGCAGTCGGTGAACCCTCCAGTGGAGGCCCCTACATCGAGACACGTCCTGCTCCTGACGTCGATGTCCAAAGCACCGAGGGCGGCCTGTAGTTTATCCCCGCCACGGGAGACATAGCGCGGAGGAGCGTTGACCTGAAGATGGGCGCGCTTGGAGACTGCCGTTCCCGGCTTGTCCACGAGGTGTCCGTCGACCCTGACTCGTCCTGCGCGGATGAGGGCTTGCGCCTGGCTGCGCGACTGGGCCAAGTTACTGGCGACGATGAGCATGTCTAGGCGCTCCTTCTTCTCGGCCGGGGGCATGCGCTACCCTAGGCGGCCGTAGGGGCTTGCTGTGCGACGTGATACAGTTTCAGCCCCTCTTTCAGCGCTGACACTGCACTGAGGAGATCCTGTTCCTTCAACACATAGGCGATCCGGGCCTCGTCCTTGCCCTCTCCCGGGGTGGCGTAGAAGCCCTCCCCCGGCGCCAGCATTACCGTTTCCTGCCCAGGATATCCTGTCAGCATCCAGCTGACGAAGTCCTCCGCATCGGCAATCGGGAGCCCGATCATGATGTAGAAGGCGCCTTCCGGCCGGCGGAACGTGAGGCCGGGGACCTCGTGGAGAGCGTCGCACAGAACCTTCCGTCGATGCTGGTACTCCCGGATCATCCCCTTGATGAGTTCACGGTAGTTGGGGTCGGCCAAGAAGGCCGCGAGGCCGAGCTGGCCGAAGGTGGGGGCAGAGAGTCTTATGGTAGCGCACTTCTTCGCTGCTTCCATCAGTTGCGCGTTGCGGGAGGCGAGTACCCCCACACGGGCCCCACACGCTGACAGCCTCTTGGAAATTGAGTCGACCAGGATCACCCGATCGGCTACCTCAGGGTAAGAGAGAAGGCTGCGGTGGGTGCCCTCGTACACGAACTCCCGATACACTTCGTCGGCGATGATGAACAGGTTGTGGCGCAAGGCGAGCTCGACCAGGTTAGCCAGCTCTTGCTCATTGTACACAACGCCGGTGGGGTTCCCCGGATGGGAAAGCAACATCGCCCGTGTCCTGCCGTCGATCAGCTGCTCCATCTCCGATAGGGGTGGAAGGTGGAACCCTTCCTCCCGCCTGGTCGTGAGCGGGCTGATCTCTACGTTTGTGAGGCGAGCGTACCCTAGGTAGTTGGGGTAGAAGGGCTCGGGTACTATGACCCGGTCACCCGGATCGCAGGTCACGTTCAGGGCAAAGGTGATCGCCTCCGAACCGCCGGTGGTCACCAGCAGATGCTCCTCGCGCAGTTCTATTCCCCAGTCGGCGTAGTAGCTTTCCAGGGCGCGCAGCGCCACGTCCAATCCAGGCGACGGTGCGTAGGCCAAAACATCTATGTCGGCCTCCTTCACTCCACGGAGAAACGCCTTGGGAGTGGGGATGTCGGGCTGACCGATGTTGAGATGGTAGACTTTCTTTCCCTCTTGTTGTGCCCGTCGGGCCAGCGGGTACAGTCGCCGGATGGGCGATGCAGGGGCTGCCTTGCTGCGTGCAGAGATGTTAGGCATGGCGCAGTACCCACACCTCCCTCTGAGCGGGGAGTTCCGCCCGGGAAAGCTCTACCTCCGACTTCTCCAACTGGTTGGCGGGGAACGGGCAGGCGGCCAGGAACTCGTCTACCGGGCGGATTGGCCAATCAGGGATAGCCTCCGTGCGATAGTGCATGGGAATCAGCACCTTCAGGTTGGGTAGCATCTTGGCCACATCCACCGCCTCCTTCGCCCCGATGGTGAAGTGTCCGCCGACCGGCAGGAAGGCGAGCTCCACCTCATGTAAGGGTCTTCGCTGCTCGTCGGTCAAGGTGTGTCCCAGGTCGCCGAAGTGAGCTATGACGATATCGTCGAGGGTAAAACGGAAGATGACGTCGCGCCCACGCTTCCGCCCGCCCTCAGTATCGTGATAGGCGGGAATCCCGCGAAAAGTGATCCCGTGGACCGTCTTCTCCGCTGTTCCTCGGACCACAGCGGGTGACCCTTGAACCCGGCCTACAGCATTGTGATCGAAATGGTCATGGGTGACCAACACTACATCTGCCGGCCCCTCCGGTGCCTTGTACGGTACGCTCTCGTCGTAAGGGTCGGTGAGAACTGTGGTTCCCGTAGCTGACTCGATGCGGAAGCACGCGTGCCCGAGCCATTGGATCTTCACACGCACCACCTCCTCGGGTGACCGATACTCTACCCGAGGGCGAAGGGTTCCGGCAACCGGCTGATGGCGTTCAACAACAGGCGTTCC
>PWTL01000020.1 GCA_003562845.1 Candidatus Acetothermia bacterium | reverse complement strand
TCTCCCACCCGCCTCTGTACAGGAAAATCGCCGTCGATACCTCTTGGAAGGCCATGATGAAGAACATGATCACCCCTACGAAGATGCCCTTGAGGAGTAATGGCAACGATATGGTGAGGAAAGTCCTGAACTTGCCGGCTCCTGAGACCTCAGCCGCCTCTTCGAGACAGGGGTCAAGCTGTTGGTATGCAGCGTGGGCCATTCTTTGGAAGTAGGGCATTCTCCTGACAAACAAGGCCAGGGGCATGATCATCCAGTGGGTGGCAAGGGGCAATCCGTGTCCGTGCCAGAATGCTGTGAGGTAGGCCGCGCCCACTGCGACACCCGGGAACACGAGCATGAGCGAGCTGACGAATTCCAGCCCGGTCCTCCCGGGTGCTCTGGTTCGGGAGAGGAGGTACGAGACGAGGAGCCCGAAGACTACGCCGATTCCCAGGGCCACACCACTGAACACGAATGAATTCCTGATGAGGTTGCTCGCACCCGTGAAGATCGTCCTGAAGTTCTCCAGGGTCCAGTGCTGAGGAAAAGCCGTGAGGACCCATCTTCTCGAAAACCCCGAAAGTGCAAGCACGACGGGTATGAGGAGAACTAGAGCCGAAATGAAAAACAAGTATAGGTAGGAAAAACTCTTCACCACTAGCCCTGGTGTGATGGTCCTGCCACCGAGGACCGTGCCCTTTGACAGGCCTGTGTATTTCTTCCTTTCCACCCATGCTTTCAAGAGAAGGAAAGCAGCTATACACACACCCGATGACAACATTACAGAAACAATGCCCATATACTTACGGGCTTCATCGGTGAAATGGTAGGCGATGTTCATGTAAGCGATAGACGGAAGCAGATCGATGACCCCGAAAATGAGGGGGGTGAGCCAATCGGTGAACGGCCACAGGAACACCAGTACCGCACCCGCAAGATAGCTTGGGGTACACAGCGGGAGCGTGATCGTGAAGAACCTCCTCACGCCGCTGGCGCCCTCCACCTCGGCTGCCTCCTCCAGATCCGGGTCGATGCTGGTAAATGCCGCCATGAGGCTGAGAACCATGAACGGAAGGAGGTGAAGGGATTGCATGAACACGAGTCCATGAAGGCCGCTGACGAAGTTTATCGGTCGGCTGACGATCCCCCATTCCATCAGCAGAAGGTTGAGAGTGCCGAATCTTCCAAAGAACACCACCCAGGCAAACGCGCCAGCGTAGGCGGGAAGGACGATCGGCAGAATGGTCAGGCCCGTGAAGAGCGTTAGGCCCCTCAGCTTGTAGCGGGCAAGAATGTAGGCCAGGGGTAGGGAGACGATGGTGGTCGTCAGAAGCACGAGCCCCGAAAGGAGACACGTGCGGAGGAAGGCGTTGAAATAGTACGTGTCCGCGAAGAATGCCTTGTAATTCTGCAGCCCGAATTGATCTGTTCCCGCCACTCTGAAGCTATCGATCAATATGAACGACAGAGGGTAGATGATGAAGAAGGCCAGAACGAGCCACGCGAAAGCCGATAGGCCGACGTCCGCCCGGAAGAGGTTCCTGGTCCGTAGGTAGCGCGGGCGAGCCAAAAGCCCACCCGCGCCACCCGTCCCTCTTCGGGCCGTGTGTCGTGCTCTCATGCTACCGGATCACGACCTCAGCGCTGCACGCGCCTCTTCGACAGCAGCCCTTGAAGCTGCGAGCTCGCCTTCCTCGAAGAGGGCCCTCGCCTGCTCAGCGATGGCCTCCGCTTCGGCTACGTCCAAGCCATCAGCCTTTGCGGCCTTTATCTGTTCGTCGATCGCCTCGATTTGGGAGAGCGTGCTCTTCAGCTCGTCCCATCTCCTGTAGATCTCCCGATCGTAGTAGTCGTTTACCGCGTCCCATCGTTCCTCTGCGAGTTCGAGATTGTAATCCAGGAGCTCAAGTTCCACGTCCCAGAAGTTGTCCACTCCGCCGAGGGCAGCTATGGCATGCGGTGCCATTCCCAGGCCCTCCGCTTCCCACTCGCTGAGGGAAATGTCGGTCCTTGCAACGAAGTACCCGCCCTCCAGCACGTACTTCTGACCTTCCATGCTGTACAGCCAATCGAGGAAGATCTTGGCGTTTTCTTCGTTGGGGGCGCCTGCCAACAAGGCCGCGGCCTCGGGGACGAGGATCGTCACGTCCGGCACGAGGTTCCCCACCGGATAGCCATCCCTCCGCGCGACCATGGCGTTCATCTGGGGCTGGGCGATCCCGATTGGGTATTCACCGCGGGTCACCATGTGTGTCGTATCCACACTTCCCGTAGTCCAGCGCCCAACCTGGGCGCCCTGATACCTGAGGTAGGCCCAGCCATCCCTCTCTCCGTAGACCTGCAGGATGATTTCGCACACTTCATGCATCGTTCCCGAGGCGTACGGGAGGCACTGGGCGATCAGGCCCCTGTACTTCGGGTCCAGCATGTCCTCCCACGTCTCCGGCGGCTCGACACCGTACATGTTTAGAACGAGTTCGTTGTACATGTTCGAGACGAGCCACGGGGCGAAGGCGGACCAGTGCTGGTCGTCGCACTTCACGAGCATCCCGTGCCATTCAGCGGGGATCACGTCCCAATGTGCGTGTTCGTAGGGCACGCTCAATCCCAGCTCCGCTACAAGCCGATGGGCGGGGGCACCTGCACCGAGGAACACGTCCGCGTCCGGTCTCCCGCCCCATTCCCTGATCTTGTCCACGCAGACCGGCCATCCACCCGGCCTGACGAACGAGATCTCGATGGGCTCCCCGTAGGTCTCTAGGTAGTAGGCTTTGAACCCCCTCTCCAGGCTCTCAGCGAGCTCCACGTAGATGGGACCCACCCAGCCCAACCTTTGCTGCGCTACTCCCCCTAGGGCAACGAGCGTCACCAGCAGAAGACAAACGCCAGCCAGAATCCTTCCCTTGTTCACTTTCTTCCTCCTTAAGCTTTCCAGAACAACCCCATGGCATGGTGTGCCCAACCGAACCTCCACGCTCTTCGGATCCGTTCAATCACCTCCCCGCCGCAGCAGCAGGTGCTGCTCGAACTATATAGTTACGGCGCACAGTATATAGCACCGCGTATCGACAGACAACTTCGCCCAGCCATAGAGCCCCATGCTTCAGCGCCTGTTCACACCAACGCAACGTCCGCACCAACATCTGTCAACAGCCTCTGAAATTGTTGCTCCAAGTTCTCATCGGAAATCACCTGGACAATCTGGTCGAGAGAGACAACTTTCCCGTGGGTGACCGTACCGAACTTGCTGTGGTCGGCGACCACAACGGTCCGCTGGGCCCGTCGGACGACGTCGGAAGCAGTCTCCGCCTCCTCGAGAGAAGGGATGGTCACGCCGTGTTCAAGGGTGATTCCGTTTGCCCCCAAGAGGGCCAAGTCGAAGAACACGTTGGACAGTCCCTGCTGGGCCAAGGGCCCGACCATAGCGTAGGAGACGCCGCGGAGATACCCGCCGATGACGTACACCTCGGCGTTGGGAGCGTGCGTCAGCTCCATGGCGTGATTGAGGGAGTTGGTGAACACGCGGTATGGCCCGCGGGGTTGCTCCACAAGGTAGTGGACAATCTGCATGGTTGTAGTTCCGTTTCCGATGAACACGGCCATGCCTTCTTGCACAAGTTCAGCTGCCCGCGCGCCTATGCGGCGCTTCTCCTCGACGTACAGGTTCGCTTTCTCTTGGTAGGACGGCTCTACGGCCAGCCACTCCTTGGCCATGGCCCCGCCGTGCACACGCACCAGCTGGCCTTGCTCAGCGAGAGCATTGAGATCATTGCGCACGGTCATCGGAGAAACGGAGAAAGCGCTGGACAATTCAGAGGTCTTGACCACACCGCGCTCGCGCAGCCGCTCCAGCGTGAGCTGCCTACGGTGTTCCGTAAGGACTACTCGCTGTTTCTTTTCGTTTCGCTTCATGGCGTTTAGTTGCGAAAAGCATCCTACCATGGCGCAGTACTGGGGGTCAAGTCGGTGAGCCACAGGGATCAAGACAGTGATGCTAATGTGAGCAAACGTTCAACTGATGAGGGTTTCGCTGGAGGGAACGCTCAGGTGCCCTGGCGGAGAAGGGCGAGGGCCGCGTCGAGGTCGACTTCCGTGTCCACGCAGCCGTCCTCGAGGAGAGGGAGGGTGGCCACTTGGGGGACGGGGCCATCCAGCTCACTGACGGCCTCCGCTCCTTCGGCGAGCTCCTTGTGACAGGCTATCGCCACCACTGCTTCGGGCTCGTGCTTCTTGATGAACTTGAGCGCCAGTGCCCCGCCGGGGGCGATGCACACGCCCTTGTAGCCCAAGGACAGGGCTTCTTCCCGGAGGCGGCGGATGGCGCAGCGCTCCCGGCAGTCCTCCGGGCACTGGAAGCCCTCCTTGCTCGGCCGGCCCGGGCAAGTCTGGCTGGGGCGCAGGCAATGAGGCAGTAGCAGCACCCGTTCGCCGGGAGGGACCTTCTGCAGCGTCTCGTCCTGAGCCATTAGCTTCCTCCGAACACTTGGACCAGCACCTCCCGCTCCCGCCCGGGGCGGTCCAGCTCCACCAGGAACAACCGCTGCCAGCGGCCCAGGGCCAGTTTTCCCTCGTGAAGGGGAATGACCTCCGAGGCGCCCATGAGCAAGTGCTGGCAGTGCGCGTGTCCGTTGGGGCACTCATCGTCGGTCATGTTGTGCGTGCGGATGGAGAAGTCGTTGTGCTTGTAGTAGCAGTCGCGAGAGGCCACCCTCTCTAGGAACTCCTCCATGTCCGAAAGGAGCAGGGGCTCGTTTTCGTTGATGCGGACGGCCGCCGTGGTGTGGCGGCAGAACACCACCACGAACCCCCACGTAACGCCCGTTTGTTCCACTAGACGCTCCACTTCGTCGCTGATGTCGATCAGTTGTGGGGCCCGTTCAGGCAACACCTTGAGGGACAAGGTCTGCACCTGTGGGCCGG
>PWTL01000088.1 GCA_003562845.1 Candidatus Acetothermia bacterium | reverse complement strand
GCTGTCCGAGATCTACGTCCCCTACAACACCGTGATCTTGTCGATCGTGTTGTACGTGGTCATCCCCCTTGTGCTCGGGTACTTCTCGCGGCGCTGGCTTCTGGCGCGGAAAGGGGGAGAGTGGTTCTCCGGGGTGTTCCTGCGGCGTCTGCGGCCGGTGACCATCGGGGGGCTGTTGCTCACCTTGATCATCCTGTTCATCTATCAAGGGGGGCGCATCATGGAAAGTCCCCTCCACATCATACTCATCGCGGTGCCGCTGTCCATCCAGACTTTCCTCATCTTCACCCTGACCTACGGGGCGGCGTGGCTGCTCAAGATTCGGCACGCGGTCGCCGCCCCAGCGGGGCAGATCGGCGCCAGCAACTTCTTCGAGCTGGCCGTGGCCGTGGCCATCGCCCTGTTTGGGCTGGAGTCGGGGGCGGCGCTGGCCACAGTGGTGGGGGTGCTGATCGAGGTTCCGATCATGCTTTCGCTGGTGTCCATCGCCAACCGCACTCGCCATTGGTTTGGGCGTTTCGATCAGGTCGCGGAAGTAGAGTGACAGAGTTCCCGCAGCCGGTTGACAGGGGAAATAGTATGCACGAATATCATACCTGGAGGTGGTGGGTGTGCCGCGGGCGAAGATCGCCATCACCCTTTCGCGCGACATTCTGAGCAAGCTGGATCGCCTGGTTACGGAAGGAGCCCTTCCCAATAGGAGCCGAGCCCTAGAGGAGGCCATCTCGGAGAAGATCGAGCGCATCAACCGTAGCCGGCTGGCCCGCGAGTGCGCGAAGCTCGATCCGCGGAGCGAACAGGCGCTCGCTGAAGAGGGCGTGGACGGGGAGCTGGCAGGATGGCCCCAGTACTGAGAGGGGAGATCCGCTGGGCCGATCTGTCCCCCACTCGTGGCAGAGAGCAATACGGGAGGCGCCCGGTGCTGATCCTAAGTCAGGATGTGTTTAACGATCGCTCGGGGACGGTCATCGCGGCCGCCCTCACCAGCCAGCCACCAGGGGCGGGTTTCCCCTTGACGTTTCCGCTGAGTTCTACACAGCTTCCAAAGACATCGTGGGTCAAGATCGCACAGATCCGGACGCTGTCGAGAGAACGCATTGAGGGACGTCTTGGCCGTGCGACGCCGGATGAGCTCCTGCAGGTAGTGGAAGGGCTGAACGAGATCATCGGAGGCTGAACGACTGTGGCCAATTGTACGGAAGACATGCCTGTCCCCTTCGTCAGGGGCAGCGGATGAGCCCTTGGGCCCACAGGCAGCCGGCGCACCACTCGTTGCCTCTCCGCTGCGTCATCCGCTAGGATCCTGGTGGCCGCGTACACGCATCCATCGCAACCGACATGCCACCGAACACCGAACACAGACCTGAATGGCCGCACAAGGCGGAGGGCAGATATCGCGACGGAAGGGAACGAAGTCGGAGAAGAAAGCGGAGGCGTGTCACCACACGGGTCCCGACAACGAGCTCGCGGCGCTGAAACCAATAGAGGAGGCACGGGCGTGGACGCGCAGGCGATTCTCGAAGAAGTGACGGCGACGCTGGTTGCCCGGTTCCGGCCGCGGCGGATCGTTCTCTTCGGCAGCCACGCCCGCGGTGAGGCGGATGAGGAGAGCGACCTCGACCTGTTTGTCGAGCTCGACACAGATCTCGGGAGGCGGCCGCTGGAAAGAGCGGTGGCGGTGCGGGAGGTGTTCGGCTTGCATCGCTGGCCGATGGACCTCCTGGTGTACACAAGCGACGAGGTGGCTCGAATGCGGGAGGAGCGAGCCTCCCTCCTTGATCTGTTGGAGAACGAGGGGAAGGTGCTCTATGAGCAGTCTTAGGGAAAGAGCCCAGCTCTGGGTGTGCAAGGCTGAGTCGGACCTTCTCAACATCCGGAATAACCTCGCTGCCGCCGAGGTCCCTTGGGATACGGTCTGCTTCCACGCCCAGCAAGCGGCGGAGAAGCTACTGAAGGCAGTACTCACCGCCCATGGAAAGACACCGCCTCGTATTCACGATCTGGTAGCCCTCCTTGCGGCCTGTGTAGAGTTGGAGCCCGACCTGACTTCGCTGGAGAACGATTGTCGCGCCCTGACGACCTACGCCACCGCTGCCCGATACCCACTGCCGATGGCTGAACCCTCGGCGCAAGACGGTCAGGCGATGGCGGCCGCAGCAGGGCGGGTGCGGGCACAGGTCCTTGGCGTGCTCAAGAGATGTTGACACGGGATCACCCGTCCCTGCGGCCCGGAAGCTTGCACAGAAAGAACCGTTTACCCCGATACTCGAGTTCCACGAGCTTTCCCGAAGCGAGGAGTGTCTGTAGCGGTGACGAAGAAGGCATCCCCCTCATAGCCGATCAACAGCTCCACCTGAGGAAGGTGCTCGCCGAACAACTCATAGGCACGGCCCACCACGTAGTGCTACACTACCACCTCACAGGGTGATTATTCCCTTCTGCCCTACGTTCTACCAGAACCCGCTTTCAAAATCTGACCGCTTAGGGGCAGCGGATGAGCCCTTGGGCCCACAGGCAGCCGGCGCACGAGGGGAAGGCGCTTTCCAGGCAGTCTGATTCGTTGTCCAGGTACATGGGGCAGGCCCCGCAGCGGGTGCAGGGGGCGAAGGCGAACGTTCTGAGTCGCTCGCGGAAGGACAAGAACTCCCCACTGGCGAGAAGCTCGGGCAGCGGCTTCTCCGCTATGCTCCCCAGGAGGTAAGGCCGTACGCTTCTGGCCTCGCCGCAGAGGAAGCTCCCGTGACGGTGGAGGAGCTCGGGGCACGGAGCGACCTCCCCGTCCCAGCGGACGGCGAGCGCGTCGTGCTCGAAGAACGGGCAGGTATCGGGCTGAACCTCTCCCAGAGCCCCCAACAGTGTGAGATTCGGTTGTCCGCAAGCTGCTTCGGTCAACGGGTTGCGCCAGGCCGGGTCGTGCAGGCCCATGGCCTCCGGGTACAGGGCGTCAAGCGCCAGCTCCGCGCTGTGGGCTTGGACGTGGCTCACATGTAATTTCGCGGCCCCGAGGTCCTTGGCCAACGAGGCCACCGCTGGCAGTTCGTCCACGTTGCGCCGCGTCGCGACGAAGGCGATCCCTAGCTCTGTCTCCGGCGCCTCTCGGCGAAACCTACTCAGGTGTTCCGCCACGTCGGGGAGATCGCCGCCCTCCCGCGCATGGGCGTAGGCGGCGGGCCGGGCGCCGTCCAGCGAGGACCACAACGTCGCCAGGCCGGCCTCTCCGAGCGCATGGGCCAGCTCGCTGGTGAGGAGCGTCCCATTGGTGACGAGCTCCGCTCGGTGCCCGGCTCGGGTCGCCCGCCCCACCCAGCTCGTGATCTCAGGGTGGACGAGGGGCTCGCCGAACCCCGCCAGCACGATCCGTACGGTTTGGCCGCAGGCTTCAAGCCCGTGCAGCACCTGTTCAAAGGTAGCCGCGGGCATGTCCCCCCGAGGCAGGTTCCACGCGGCGCGAACGCAGGCGCGACACCGCAGGTTGCAGCGCGTAGTCGGTTCCAGGTACAGCGTGCGCAACGGGGCCAGTGCGGTGTTCGCCGCCTGCGCAGGCATAATTATGAGTGCATCGCCGGTGGGTTAGCTCCCCTGCAAGAGCTGCTTGATCTCCTTCACCGTGGCCACGTGGCCGGAGACCACCACCTGTCCGTCGATGGCCAGGGCCGGGGTCATCATCACGCCACGAGACATGATCTCGTTTACGTCCTCGACCTTGAGGACCTCGGCTTCTATCTCTAGGTCGCGGATGGCTTCCTCGGCGTTCTTCGCCGTCATCTGACACTTGAGGCACCCGGTGCCCAACACTTCGATCTTCCTCATGGTTCCCTCCTTATCTGTCACCGAACTCGATGTCCAGCCGATGTCATGGTCCCATCACCGTCCCGTAGAGCTTTCCGGTCAACGTGGCGGCGATCAGAACTAGGACGATGTAGGCGAGGGTCTTCTTCGTACCCAGGATCCGTCGGATGACGAGCATATTGGGAAGCGACAGCGCCGGCCCGGCGAGCAGGAGGGCAAGTGCCGGGCCGTCCCCCATCCCCGCCCCCAGCAGCCCCTGGAGGATGGGCACCTCGGTGAGCGTGGCGAAGTACATGAACGCCCCGGCTACGGAGGCGATCGCAACCGCCCCCCAGGAGTTGCCGCCCACCGCTTGCTCGACCCAGCCGGGGGGAATCAGCGCCTCGGCCCCGGGCCGCCCCAGCAGGAATCCCGCCACGAGCACTCCCCCGAACAGGTAGGGCAGGATCATCTTCGCGTAGTCCCACGTTGAGCTCCCCCAGGCTACGGCCTCGCTCTTGCCGATCCACAGGAAGCCCGCCATGGCCAGTGCCAGCAGAAGCACGCCGGCGATAAGGAAGCGGTTCTGCCACAGCGTGGTGTACGCCGACGGGGAGTATTCCCGGGAGACGATTGACTCGTGGGGCACGCGGACGGTCTCGCCTGTGTCGGGCAGCCGCAACAGGAGCGCCTGTGCCTCTTCGCCGGCGCGAAGCCCAGAGAGGGTGGAGCCATCGTCGAGATGGACAGTGAGCGAGCCTGGCCGGCCCCAGTTGGCGAACACCAGCACGCCGATCATCAAGGCGAACAGCACGGCCGTCTTCCACAGCGGGCGCTGCTCCTGCGGAGGCTGGGGCGCGAGCGCCGCCTCCTCCGCCTTGGCCTTCTCCTCTTTGCGGAACAGGAAGTGCATGGCAAGGCCGATGACTACGGAGAAGACGACGGCCCCGCTTGCCCGGGCCAGCCCGAGCTCGGGGCCGAGTACCCGTGCGGTGAGGATGATCGCCAGGATGTTGATCGCCGGGCCCGAGTAGAGGAAGGCGACCGCCGGGCCCAGCCCCGCTCCCCGCTTGTAGATGCCGGCGAACAGCGGGAGCACGGTGCACGAGCACACGGCGAGGATCATTCCGGAGGTGGAGGCTACCCCGTAGGCGAGGATCTTGCTCGCCCCATACCCCAGGTGCTTGATGACCGAGGCCT
>PWTL01000090.1 GCA_003562845.1 Candidatus Acetothermia bacterium | reverse complement strand
TCTCGGGCGGCGCTGGACATGGTAGCGGTGGCGCTCCTGTGGGTCCTCATCACGTCCTCCTACCTGTGGTACGGCCATGGGGTAATCGGGTACACGGTCGTCCCGTGGTGGCTGTTCGGGGTGTTCGTGTTCGAGCTTGGGGCGCTGTGGGCCAGTTTTGGGTTGTCCCCGAGCCTCACAGTTTCCGGGCGCAGGTTGATGCGCGCCGACGGCGGGGTTCCGTCACTCAAACAGCGGGCTGTGTACTTCTTCGCTTGGCACGTCAGTGTGCTGCCGTTGGTTGGGTTGCTGGGACGCGTGGCCTGGCACGAGCTGTTGAGTGGTTTGCAGCCGTGCAAGGTGACACCGGGGGGACTGAAGCCCACACCGTGGTACCGCACGTCGGTCGGCCTGTACACGGCGTGCACTCTGATCGCCATCGTCATCGCCGCTGTGGGTGTCACCGTGAGCATGGACAACCTGCGTCGCCTTGTGTCCGACGCGTGGAGGGCCGGACGCATCTGGCGCGCCGTGTTCAGACCCGATACGACGATCCTCCAACAGAGCTTCCGGGACCTAGTGGTGACGGTATTCATGGCGGTGCTGGCCACGACGTTCGCCGTGATCGTGGCCGTGCCCCTGAGCTTTCTGTCAGCGCGCAACCTGATGAAGGGCCCGCTGGGAAGGTTCGTGTACACAGGGCTCCGCGGTACGATGAGCATCACCCGGTCCATCGAACCCATCGTGTGGGCGATCGTGTTCCTCGTGTGGGTCACTGCTCGTCGGGCCCCTTTCGCCGGAGTGTTGGCGCTCGTCGTGCACTCTATTGCCGACCTGATCAAGCTATATGCTGAGCAGCTCGAGGGCATCGACCCCGGTCTTCCTGAGGCGATTACCGCTACGGGTGGGAGCAGGCTGGCTGTGTTGCGTTACGGCGTGTTGCCGCAGATCATCAACCCCTACATCTCGTTCACCCTGTACCGCTGGGACATCAACATCCGCATGGCCACCGTAGTCGGCGTGGTGGGCGGCGGCGGCATCGGCCAACGTTTGTTCGAGTACTTGCGGGGACACCATTACTCGCAGGCCGGGACGGTGATGCTGCTCATTGTCGTCCTCGTCTGGGCGATCGATTACCTCTCTAGCCGCGTGAGGGCCAAGCTGACCTGATCCGATGGTTTCCCTCTTTCTGTTTCCGCCGTGTCGGTCAGCGCTGGCAAAGGACTTGCTCAGTGTGTTCCCCCAGCCGCGGTGGAGGGATGGAGCTGGGTGGCCAGGCCTGCGGGAGGGGACAGCCCACGCTCAGGTAGCGGCCGGCGGTCGGGTGGTCGACTTCGACGAGGAGGCGCCCGGTGAGCCCGGTGTCTCCAAACAGCTCCTGGAGCGTGTTCACTGGACCAGCGGGGATAGCGGCAGCTTTGAGAGCGGCGACGCACTCCGCCCGAGTACGGGTGGAGAACTCCTGTGAGAGCAGTGTGACCAATGCGTCCCGGTGGGCCACACGGGAGGGGTTGTCGGCGAAGCGGTGATCACGGGCCAGGTCTGGTCTTCCCAGAGTCTCACACAGCCGGGCGAACTGGGCGTCTGTGGCCACAGCAAGCATCAGAAGGCCGTCGGTGGTGGGGAACGCTTGATAGGGGGCGATGTGCGGGTGGGCCGTTCCGCGGCGCTTGGGTTCCCTGCCGGTGAGGAGAAAGTCCTGGGAAACGTTGGTCAAGGCCGCGGCGGAGCACTCGACCAGAGTGAGGGGAACTTCCTGCCCCTCTCCTGACTGACTGCGCTCAAGGAGGGCGGCTAGGGTGCCGCACAAGGCCGCCCAGGCGGTCAGTACATCGACTATGGCCACGCCGACCTTGAGCGGCCGTTCCCCCTCTCCAGTGACTGCCATAAGTCCTCCCAGAGCCTGGATAAGCGCGTCGAAACCTGGCTCGGAGGCATGAGGGCCGGGAGGGAACCCGGAGACGCTCACGTATACGATCCTGGGGTTCACCGCGCGCATCGACTTGTAGTCAAGACCGAGGCGGCCTGCTACATTGGGCAGGAAGTTGTGCAGCAGGACGTCGCTTGTGGCGATGAGTTTCCGGAGAGCCCTTCGGCCCTCTGCGCTCGTGAGATTGAGGGCCACTCCGCGCTTGCCGCGATTTACAGCGAGGAAGTAGGCGGACTCGCCGCCGACAAACGGCGGACCCCAGCGCCTGGTTTCGTCGCCGTGTGCGGGGTGTTCGAGTTTGATCACCTCGGCCCCGAGGTCGGCCATCCACATCGTGGCCAGAGGGCCGGCCAGGATCCGGGATAAGTCTAAGACACGAAGTCCGGCGAGCGGCTTTCGGCGGCGGAGACTTTGACCGGGATGGTCATGGTGCTCGTGATCGGAACTCATGGCCGGCTAGTATAATCAGTGCACAGCCATGAACGCACTGGTACTGTACGCGTCGAAGACAGGGAACACCCGCAAGGTAGCTCGGGCCATCGCCGAGGCGGTGGGAGCAGAGCTTGTGGAGGCGGGCAAGGAGCTGCTTCCCGACTTGTCCGGTGTCGGTTTTCTGTTCGTCGGCGACGGCGTGTACGCGGGGCGGCCGTCGCGAGTGCTCGTGAACCAGCTACGGGATTTGCCAATGCTGCACGGCACATCTGCTGCGGTGTTCGGCACCTATGGGGCCCAGGCCAAGCAACTGGACGTACTCTCCGATCTCCTGCAAGCAAAGGGCGCTCGTGTGGCGGGAACTTTTGCCTGTCCGGGCAAGGACTGGTTTGTACTGGGGCTTCTCAAGCGCAGGCACCCCGACGAGGAGGATCTTGCCCAGGCCCGGCGCTTTGCGCGTGAAGCTTGGTCTGGTGCATGAACGCCTCCAGGCGAGTCCGGAGGTGGGTTTGCTCCTGCCCGTCGAAGGTGAGGTTGATCCAGGGGATGTGGTGGTCGTGCTTCACCTGGGGAGACACTGCAGAGACCATCGTTCCCGGCATGCAGCTGAAGGGCATCACGTTGACAATCCCGTCGAAGCCGGCCTTGGCGTAGTCGATGGCCTTGCCCACAGTGAGCACGGGCTCGCCCCGGTAGGCTTCAGAGATATACGGCTCCGCGTGCTTCACAACAGCTTCGGTCAGCGGTTCTTCCAGCTCCCAGTCGTGGAGCGCGCCGGCAAATGCTCCTGCGGCTAAGTGTTCATCGCGACGGAGCACGTAGCGCTCCAGACGAGTGCGGAGGTGGGAGCGCCACTCCCGCCGCAGGCGAGTGTCCCCGAGCTTCTTGTACTGGGTATACATCAACCACTCTCCTGTCGGGGCGACTCGCACCTCGGCGCCGAGTTCCTCCAGAAGCCGAACAATCCCAGCGTTGCTGAAGTCGTTGGCGCGGACATAGATCTCGCCTACCACGCCGATGAGGGGACGCCGTTCGGGGGCTATCGGTATCTTGCGGAAGGTGTCTACGATCCCGGGGAGGGCCTTGAGGAGCCCTTGTCTTCCGCCTTGCTTGAGGGCGGCCTTCAGGTCTTGCAGGGCCTGGGCGTATACGGCGTCGGTCTGCCCCTTCTCCACCTCGTAGGGTCGCGTGCGCCACAGGAGCTTGAGGAGGAGGTCGACCGAGGCGATGGCGTACCAGGCGGTACGGCGAAAAGGGGTGCCCAGATCGCGTATCGTATAGGCGTTATATGCCTCGAGGGCCACGAAGTCCACGTCGTACCCCATTCGGCGCAGGATCTGACTCTGGGCGGAGAAGTAGTGACAAAAGCGGCACGGACCGGTGCTGGTGGCCATGAACAGGCAAGATCGTTCGGCGTCGAAGTCCTCGCATTGCACGAGCTTGAGGAAGTCGCCGGTGGTGAGGATGAACGGGAGGCACTCCCCTCCGGTGGAGCACTTGCGCCCCAGGGCCAGGGACTGGGCGTCGGGAGGAGGCAAGGTTTCCGCGCGATAGCCGAAGTGCTCCAGTGCCCCTTCCATGGCGTAGTTGTGGTCGCACATGTAGGGGAGGTAGACCTTTTTCGTGCGGTCGAACTCCTCGCGCTGTCGGGGGGGCGCCGGGGAGGCGAGAGGGAGCGGGCGCTGCTTGAGGAGCGTCACTGAATCGAGGTAGGCCTCCAAGCGGGTGCGCACCCCGGCGTCCGCGGAATGCTCGTCCAGCTCCAGGGTGAGGAACGGTTTGCTCTGTAGTTCTTGCTTCAGGTAGTGGGCAATGAATGAGTCTGGTCCGCAGTTGAAGTGTGTCAGGTGGAGGCCCCACAGACCGTCGGTCTCTCCGACGATCCGTGCTGCCGCAAGCAGTCGCTTGCCGGCGTGCCATTGCATAAAGGGGTAGCTGCTGTCGATGTCCACCTTTTCCCACGGCAGGCAGTCCACGGGGATGGGCAGGGTCCCCAGCGCGCGCAGTTTGTCCGGCACCGCCAGGCTCAACCCGGGATCGCAGCTGTTGTACACCCGGGAGAGGACCACTACGCCCAGCGCTCCGTCTGCCACGTGCTGCAGGGCCTCCTCTCCTAGTTGGCCGACTCCTCGCTGGAACGCGCGCTCCGCGGCCAGCCCGTTCTCTTGACCTAGAGCAGCTCGGCGAGAGCTCGCTCGCAGTTCCCGTGCCAGGGCGGCCAGCTCTCCGGCAACCAGCTCTTGATGGTAGAAGTGAAACGGCTGCTTGATGAGCTGCACTTTGCGCTCTGCTGTAGCGAGTTGTCCGGCAATCATGTACGGTGGGGCCTGAACGAGGGGGCAGTTGAAGTTGGTGGCGGTGTGCGTGTTGGGGTGTGCGGAGTCGACCATGGCCGGGAGGAACAGGTAGTCGATGTCGCTCTCAATTAGTGCCTGCACGTGGCCGTAGACGACCTTGACCGGAAGACAAGCTGTGGCCGGTGCCTGTCCTACGGAAGCTCGCACGAGGTTCTTGTGGGTCCGGGGGGAAAGCAGGACGTCATAGCCCAGTTCGCGCAGGTATTCCCGGAAGAAGGGGAGCTTCTCCCAGGTGAGAAGCGCCCGGGGTATCCCCACAGTGCCCTTGCGGTTCCCGCGGGCGGTGTACCGGAGC
>PWTL01000030.1 GCA_003562845.1 Candidatus Acetothermia bacterium | reverse complement strand
TCCACGGTGAGCGTTCCAGGGGCTTGGGGGATCGTGAAGTATCCACTGCCGCCGGCCCCTGTGGGCGCATAGTCATAGCGGAAGCCGCTGTAAAGAGCACCAGGAGCGTGTCGACCGCCCATCATCGGGTACACGTAGATCCGCACACCGTTCTGCGCAGTGGTGGTATAGATGAAAGAAACATTCACCCGCTGATCGAACTCCAGATTGGCTGGAGAGGCCGGCCGGAACGCGATGGTGTGGATCGAGTGTTGGGCCACACCTGTCAACGAAACCAGCACCACGGCTACAGCAACGATCCATGGACGCAGTGTTCCTCTTCCTTCGCTAACCCACCTCATGTGGATCACCTCCTAGATGTAATCACGCCATGCAGTGAAACTCGGCTTCCTCCCAACTTGCACCTCCCTCAATGTACATGCGAGCGTGTCAGACAACATCTTCATAGCATAATACACTTGAGGTATCTAACAGGTTCCCGGCAGCGGCGCGTTCAGCAGGCTGGACACACAGGCTCGAGGTCGAAGATCTCCACTTGTAGACTCGCTACTCCGTGCGCCCCAAGTCGGATTGCGTCCGAGTAGGGCATCGCGGTGGCCTGATCCCCCAACCCACGCACACCCCCCGTAGTGCCACGCCACCCCCTCACAGGGCGTTCGTTCCCTTTGCCCTACGTTCTTCCCAATGGGCCCCCAAAAGTCTAGTCAGAGTCCACCAAAGGGGCGCACCCCATTCCCTAACGAAACCAGAACCCGCAAGCAGGTGTAGTATATGCTAGAGTCATACGAGCTGCTGCACACACATGTAGGAGCGTTACTAACTCGGGAGGTGAGGTTAAGAGAGGAACCCCGAAGCTCGGAAGCGGTGTACACAAACCTATGGAGGTGGTAAGAATGAAGTCCCTGAAGTCCGCAAGAGCAAACCACACTCTCGGGGCAGTCCTCTCCGCGCTGGCAGTGGTCTCCGTCATGACGGTTGCCCAAACCGTCGGCCCGGTTGGGCCAGTTGTCGAAGTCCCGCGTGTGTCGTTTCTCTCCATAGAGGTAGATGCATGCCCTCCTTTCCCCGATGCCGTTGCACAATGTCCTTATCCCACACTCGTCGTCGACTCGTATGCTGTTCTGATCGACACCGAGCTTCTGGGCAGAACGTTTACACGTGAGCTCATCAGCGTGGATGAGAGCACTGCTCTTGAAGGATGCGACCATGTCTTTCGGCATCTACTGTCCGATGCCGATAGAGCGCTGCTCACTCACCACAACGCCAACCCACGGCTTCGCATCACGGTATCCTGCGCCGACCGTACAGAAGCGTTCGAGCTGCCTATACGTGGCCCGGACAGTGAGAAACACTTGTGGTCGGAGATCCATTCCCTGTTTGTCTACGCCTCGGTGCGTGTGCACACAAACTTCCCGATGCCCCTGATCACCAACATCAAGTTCGACCCGCCGTCGCCGGCCACCCTGGGGTTCAACGACCGGGTCACCTTCACGTTCGACTACACGACAACCGAACCCGGAGGCGTCTACATCTGGGGGACACCGTTCACAGGCGAAAGCCTACCCGGAGGCTCGGCGATGCACGGCTCGGTACTCCATCCCGCAGGACAGGGAAGCCTCAGCGGTTGGTTCACCATCAGGGAGGGAGCCAAGACAGTGGATCGGGTTCGCTTCCAGATGACCGATGCCGACCGCAATGTGCTCTACGAGGCTTTTGTGGACGTCAGCTACACGTATCGGTAGTTGAGGCATGTGTAGTGCTGATCAAGGAGAGAGCGGCTACCAGCCGCTCTCTCCTATCACCGGAAATGCGTGTCGGAACATGAAGTTCGGAGCGGGGCTTGATGAAAGCCACGATCACGGTGCAACCAGGCGCGTCGATACAAGACCGAGATCGACGTGGCGTCCGAGAGCGCGACCATCCGCCCGGCAGAAGGGGAGCGGGAGGAGAAGCTGACCATGGGCTCAGGCAACGGCCGGGGCCATCGAGAGGCAGGTATTGCGTCGCTCGGGCGGCGATCAGAAGGGAGGACGCGATGTGGTCACGTGCGAGGCGTTCCGTCGTGGTTCTGGTGGCGATCCTGCTGTCAGGCCTGACGGCGGGTTGCGGTGAGGGCGAACGTCCGCACACAGGCCCGGGAACCGGCGAAGATGAGATCCCAGCCATTACGGTACAGCCCGGAGAGTCTGTTCAGGAGGCCATCGACAAGGCTCCTGAAGGGGCAGTGATCTGGCTCACAGAGGGCGAGTGGGAAGAGCACCTCACGATCGGCAAGCCCCTGACCCTGCGAGGGGAAGGTGTTGATAGCACCACGATTCACGGGCATGATGAAGCGCTGCCGGTGGTTCGCGTGTATGCAACGGGTGACCGCGAGATCGCGGTCGTTTTCGCCGGACTGACTGTCGCCGGCGGTACGGGATGGAGTGAAGGAGATGGCCTGCGCATCGAGGGCGGCGTTCGGGCATCTCTCCAGGACATGGCTGTTGAGGGCAACGACTCGTACGGGATCAGACTATCGGGAGATGCCACAGTTACGGTCACCGACTCCGTACTGCGGGGGAACAGGGATGGGCTCTACCTAGGTGGATCTGCCCAGGCGTCTCTGGAACGGTCGACCGTCGAGGGGAGCGAGAGGTACGGCATCATGATGCTGCAGTCAGCCAGGATCAGCCTCCAATCATCCTCGATCGTGGACAACGGGATGGTCGGCATCGGGATGGATCACTCCGCCCAAGCCGTGATCGAGGACTCTTCTATCACCGGACATACCCGGGGGATCCACATGATGCGCTCGTCATGGGTCAGCATCAAGAGCTCAGCGATTCAGGAGAACAGAGAAGATGGTGTCTACGTGCTTGATCTCGCCCAGGCCACCATCAACGGCTCGCACATAGAGTCCAACGGAAACGATGGCGTTCGAGTACGTGACTCTGCCCAGGTCACGATCACAGACTCGATCATCGGCGATAACAGGGGAGGCATCTACATAATGGGTGATGCCCAAGTGGTCGTGGAAGGGGCCACCATCGAGGGAAACAGGTCCTCTGGTGTCGCCACGTCGGGTTCCGTCCAAGCCACGATCAGGAACTCGTCGATCAGACGCAGCATGTTCGGGATCTCGGTTGCGTCGGAGCTGCATCAAGTCACGATCGAAGGCGTGACCGTGGAGCAGAACCAGCTCGGGATAACGATTGGAGAGTCCTCTCGAGCCATGATCAGGGATTCTCTCATCGCCGACAACGCCGAGAACGGGATTCTTGTGGTGTTCCAGGGAGAGGTGATCATCGAGCGCACAACGATCAGAGGCAACGGGCAGTTCGGAGTGGCTCTGCTTGAGAGGCCATGTGTTAGCAGGGACAGGGAGTTCACCGGTTACGCTGCCGGTGGACGCAACGTGATCCCAGGCCCGGAAGAGGAGCATGGAAACCGGCAGGCGGCGGTCTGTCCGGATGAACTAAGCTTTCTCATGACATATGAGGGTGGTGAGCTGAACCGCCGGGACTAGGCTGTGTCTTTGTGGGTTGTGATATGAGGGTCGCGTCGGTTCAGCGAGACCAGGCCTGGTGGGGATTGCGGAAGAAGGCAGACCCAGCTGAGGGAGTAGATGGGTGAGGAGGCACACCATGGCATGCAGTGTGAGGAGCGTGGCGTCCGTTCTGATGGCAGTGGCGTTCTTGTGCGTCGGTTCTTCCTCTGGCGGAGCGGACTCCGACATGGAAGCACTTGTCCTCGGGAACAACACCTTCGCCCATGATCTCTATCAAGTTCTACGTCAAGGAGAGGGCAACCTGTTCTTCTCTCCCTATAGCATCTCATCGGCGCTGGCCATGACCTACGCCGGGGCGTGCGGGGAGACGCAGCGAGAGATGGCGGAGGTTCTTCGTCTCAGACTACCTCCCTGTAGGCTGCATGCGGCCCAGGAGACCCTCGGTGAAGCGCTTTCCAACCTTGCAGGGAGGGATGCTCGACTTCACATTGCCAACTCCCTTTGGGCGCAGTCGGGACACCCATTCTTACAGGGCTTCCTCGGTCTTCTTGAACAGCACTATGGTACTCCCCTTCTGGAGGTTGACTTCCGGGGGCAGCCGGAGGGTTCGCGCCAGGAGATCAACCAGTGGGTGAGCGAGGCGACAGAGGGGAGGATCAGGGATCTGATCCCCGCATCTGGCATCACGGCGTTCACACGACTGGTCCTAGCAAACGCAATCTACTTCAACGCGCGATGGCAGAACCCCTTTGCTGAGGAAGACACTCGGGAGGGTGTCTTCCGCCTCCTGGACGGAGAGGGAGTCCCTATCCCGATGATGCACCAGAAAGCGTCGTTCCGGTACGCGGTTGGCGATGGATGGCAGGCTGTTGAGCTTCCGTATGTGGGAGTGCGGTTGGCGATGCTGATTCTGCTTCCTGATCAGAGGCGGTTCGAGGAGCTTGACGCAGCGCTCGACGAGCAGCTGGTGCGGAGCATCGCTGAAAGACTTGACCTGGAGCGGGAGATCATGTTGGTGATGCCCAGGTTCAGCTACGAGGCAACGTTCACCCTGAGCGAGGCGCTCATCGCCTTGGGCATGGAGACAGCCTTCGATGAGGACAAGGCAGACTTCTTTGCCATGGACGGAACGAGTGACCTCTTCATCGATGAGATCTACCACAAGGCGTTTGTCGCTGTGGATGAGGTGGCGACCGAGGCAGCGGCCGCAACATCCGTCGTCGTTGGGCTTCCACTTGCTCTTCCTCCGCCACCGCTAGTCAGAGTGGATCGTCCTTTTGTGTTCCTGATCCATGACAGGGTTACGGGGACCATCCTGTTCATGGGGCGAGTGGTCGACCCACGCTGAGAGCGCGTCTGTCCCACCGGAGCAGCCGCGACACGGCGGGGATACACCTCTGGATCCAACCGCTGACCAGGGAAGTGGAGGAGGGAGTGAAGGTGAAGCGCAGCAAGCTGGGTTGGGTGGTTCTTGTTAGTCTGCTTGTGACTGGACTGGGTGCATGGGCCAGGGAGTGCACGGTCACCGTGGAACC
>PWTL01000050.1 GCA_003562845.1 Candidatus Acetothermia bacterium | reverse complement strand
CGGGATACGTTCCGCCTGTTCGAGCACGAGGAAGCTCGCCGAGAGCTCTATGAGCAACAGGTGGTGGAAGAGACCAGCTAAGGCCGGCCTTCACGGGTTCTTCATAACTGGGGGGTTGCGTAAATGAGACAATCGTGGTAATGTTATTCTCGGTGATCCGAAATGGACCGAGTGATCTACCTGGACCATAGCGCTACCACCCCGGTCGCCCCCGAGGTCCTGGAGGCGATGGCCCCGTACCACAGGGAGCATTATGGCAACGCCTCGAGCCTCCATGTCTACGGCCGCAAGGCGCGGAGCGCCATGGAGGAGAGCAGGGGAGCGATTGCCGAGCGGCTGGGGGTAAGAGCAGAGGAAATAGTGTTCACTTCTGGGGCGACGGAGGCGAACAACTTGGCACTGGTCGGCGCGGCCTATTCTTCTGCAGAGCGCCGGCATCTGGTCACCACAGCTATCGAGCACCACGCAGTACTACACACTGCTCGCTGGCTGGAAAAGCTCGGGTACTCGGTGACGTTCGTCAGTCCGGATTCCTCTGGCAGGGTCGATCCCCAGGCGATTGGGGAAGCTGTGCAAGACGACACTTTCTTGGTTTCGGTTATGGCGGGGAACAACGAACTGGGCACCACCCAGCCGATCGAGGAGATCGGCGGCCTGTGCCGGGAGAGGGGGGTACTGTTTCACACTGACGCGGTCCAAGCCTTCGGCAAGGTCCCCCTGGCCATGGACAGCGTCGATCTCTTGTCCGCGTCCGCGCACAAGCTGCACGGGCCCAAAGGGGTGGGACTGCTGTTTGTGCGCAGCGGAGTGCGCTTGACCCCGCTCTTCCACGGCGGAGGGCACGAAGGGGGCCGGCGCAGCGGAACGGAGAACGTTCCCGGGATCGTGGGGCTGGCCAAGGCGACGAAGATCTCTTTTTCCGAGCAGGACGAAAGCGCGCCCCGCCTGCGGGCGCTGCGGGAGCGGCTGATCGAGGGAGTCACCCGGGTGCCGGGATCCCGCCTCAATGGACATCGGGAGAACAGCCTGCCGCACATCGCCAACTTCAGCTTTGAGGCGATCGAGGGAGAGTCCCTCGTGCTGAAGCTGGATGAAGAGGGGATTGCAGTTTCCACAGGCTCTGCATGCTCCTCCCCTGACCTTGAACCCAGCCACGTGCTTGTAGCTATCGGTGTACCGCCGGCAATGGTCCACGGCAGCCTGCGGGTGAGCACGGGGCGGGAGACGACGAGTGAGGACATCGAGCGGTTCCTTGAAATCTTGCCGCGTGCGGTGGAATCTCTCCGTGCGTACTCCCCATTTAGAGTAGGTGAGAGCGATGTACACTGATCAGGTAATGGACCACTTTCGGAACCCTCGCAACAAGGGCAAGCTGGAGAACTACTCTGCCGTGGGCAAGGTGGGCCAGGTCGTCTGCGGTGACGTAATGTGGGTGTACATCAAGGTGGGCGAGGACGACCAGGGACGCGAGGTGATCAGTGACATTTCCTGGGAGACCTATGGGTGTGCGGCAGCCATCGCCACCTCGTCTATGGTCTCGGAGATGGCCAAGGGGAAGTCTCTGGACGAGGCGATCGACATCACCAATCGCGAAGTTGCCGAAGGACTCGGAGGCCTGCCGCCGGTGAAGATGCACTGCTCCGCTCTCGCCGCCGATGCACTGAACGAAGCTATATACGAGTACCTCTCGCAGAACGGTCGCGAGATCCCCGAGGTCCTCGAGCAACGCCACCAGCGCGTCGCCAAGCAAATGGCCGTATTGGAAAAGCGCTATCAATCTCTGCTGCAGGAGCAAGGGGTCAGCGATCACGGCACAGGTTCATCGGGGTAGCATAGGGCCGGCAGCCCTCCTTGTGCGAGGGCACCTGTAAGGAGCACCGCCTGCGTAGGCTCAATCGCCCCGTCGGTCGAACTCGCCTCCCTCAACAGTTATGAGGAACTCCAACTTCACAGGGCAGACCGCGCCTCTCATGTTGCCCCCTTCGTCCCCGGGTCCGGGGATCTCGTTGTCGCGGCCCGTTACGACGCCCTGGAAGGGAAAGGCCACGTCGATACATGGCCTCTCGTGCAGAGCAACACCGTGGCCAGTGTTGTCGAAGATGCTACTGTGGGTGAGGGCGAGTTCGGCCGATCCCCACAGGTAGATTCCGTGTTTCCCGTTCCCCTTAATAGTGGACTCAGCAATGGACGCTCGGGATGAATCCCACATAACAAGGCCGGATCCTTCGTTGCCCACAATGAGCGAGCTCTCCACCGTGAGTCGCGAACTGTCCCACATGTAGATGCCGTCGGAGTTCGCCCTGATAACTGCGCCGACGATAAGCACGTGGGCACGCCCCAGGATGCGCACGCCAGCCTCCTCGTAGGTCCTCGGTGTCGCGCGCCTCGCGTCAGCAACAGTGAGTTCCTCGAGCCTAACCTCGGCTTCAACCAGGGAGGCGACGCGGATCACGGGCTTTCCTGCGTGTTCAGCCTTGACCAGTGTATGTTCTGCTCCCGTGCCGCGCAGGGTGAGGGACTTCCCGATCTCTATGTTCTCCTCCCAGATGCCGTCTTCCAGACAGAGCACCGCCCCTTCGGGGGCCACGTTGATCGCCTGTTGGAGGGACTCATCAGGCCTCACAGCGATCGTGCAGGATGGTTCAGCGAGTGCCCCCAGTTCGATGGCCAACAGAGCAGCAAGTACAACTGTACAGTACTCAAGCCGTCGCGACATTGTGCTCACCCCCTCCCCCAACCATACCATGCCTCCTCTCCCCGAGCCAGGGGTGATCACAGTCTGCTCTCACACATGTCCAGAGTGCGAGGGAGCTGTGCCTCGGCGCTGCGGCGTGCGGTCGCTGGAGGTGTACATATGCGCTAAACTACTACGCAAAAGGGGGATGCTATGCGCTATCTGCACTTGACGCTTATTGTGTTGGTGTCGGCGGCAGTGATCATCTTCATGGCTCAGAATCTGCAATCGGTAACCGTGTCCTTCCTGACGATACGTGTCACGCTTCCCTTGTTCGCCTTGGGGCTCCTTGTCTACGTCCTAGGGATGACCACGGGGGGGGCGATTGCAAGCCTGTTGAGATCATCTTTCCGCGGTGTGTCCAACCGGAGCGAGGGGAAGGAGTAGCCCTCTTACGCGGCGAGGAGGTTCCGGCTCCTCCTCAGGCCCCGCTGGGCGAGGGGAAGGGCCTCGGCAGCGAGTGTCTGCCTACCGCTGTGTGCTGTACAAGACCCGCGGGCCAGGTTCTGTCAAGTCAGAGCTTTGGCCTCGTGGATGGTGGAGGCGAGCGGGCTCGAACCGCCGACCCCCGGCTTGCAAAGCCGGTGCTCTCCCAGACTGAGCTACGCCCCCGTCTCTGTCCTGATCTTATCGGGAGGGGAGCGGACGGACAAGGGACCTAAGCCGCGTAGGCATGTGCCCCCTTGGCGGTTAGAATGGGTTGTTATGTGCAGACCCATGTGGCAGACGAAGAAGACTGGGACGGCGCCGGGCGAGCTGGTGGCGGGGGCTGCAGCCCCCGGGTGGCGTGGGGGGAGCGCGGTGCAGGGCACGGGAGGCTCTAGGTGAAGCCTGGTGCAGTGATTCCCCTTGTTATGGGGCTCCTGGTGATAGCACTGGGCACGGCGGTCGGCGTGCTCCTGTCCAGCATGGAGGCGAGGCTGGCCTCCAGCGAAGAGCGGCTGGCCGAGCTCGAAGGGGACCTGGCTGTATGGGAGGAACAGCTGGGGACCGTGGGGGAGGCAGCGCAGGCCCTCGCGGCGCTGGAGGAGGAGCAGCAGCGTCTTCTGTCGCGTATGGCGAGCCTGGAGGGCGCCGTTGGCGCCGCAGATGGGAGCCTGGAGGGAGTTGCGCGTGATGTGCGCTTGCTGGAAGAAGCAGTCAGCAGTGTGCGGCATGACCTTCTGGCCGCAGTGGGAGAGGCCCCGGAGGCACTGCCGGGGCGACTGGCAGAACTCGAGGCCCGCCTGACCACCCTCGGGGAGGAAGTGGAAACGCTGTCCCGTCGTGTTGACGAGTTACAGGAGGGCCAGGAGGCGACCGTCCCTCCGGCCGGTGACGACAACAGCCCTCAGTAGGGGCAAGGCGGGCGACGCCTACAACAGAGGCCAGAAGCGCTGGTCGTGCCAGACGCGTTGGCGGAGGTCCTCCTCCATAGCCAGAAGCGCGTTCAGATGCCGCCCTTCCCAGTCGGCCAGCCAGTTGTACAGCTTCCGTTCTTTGTCGTCGGTGGCGGCCTTCTCCTGTTCCCGGTAGTAGGAGATCGCTCGTTCCTCCAACCCCATTGCCGCGTACACAGCTGCTGCCTCGTAGCCTGCGGCGGAGACCTCGGACATTACGTCGGCAGTGAGGACATTGCTCGCCACGTCGGCTGGAGCTCTCTCCAGGGAAGGAATGGAGAACTCGCCGCTTTCCTCCAGTTGGGTGTACGCTTTGGCCAGCGTCTGCCGATGATGCTTCTCCTCGTCGGCAAGGAGCTGGAACATTGCCCTCACCTCGGAAACGTGCGTCTGGCGCGCTGCAGCCTTGTAGAATTCCTCGCCGCGCTGTTCGAGGAGCATGGCCCCCTTCAAGGCATCTCGTCTTCGGTCCTGCATTCCGCCTCCCTCGTTGCTCGGGTTTACACAGCTAGGGCCCTACGTATACTGGGGCGTCTTGCGCTAAACACCAGCATACACTACGAGGAGGTGGAATGACGAACCACAAGAAGAGAAGCGGGATCAGGGGCCTCCCGCGCAACGTCTGGGCGGTGAGTCTGACCAGCTTTCTCACGGACATCTCCAGTGAGATGATCCTGAACCTCGTGCCTCTCTTTCTGGCGAACGTGCTCAACGTCAGCACAACGGTGATCGGGCTGATCGAAGGGGTGGCCGAGTCGACGTCCTCTCTTCTGAAGGTCGTTTCGGGATGGTTCTCCGATCGATTGCGCAGGCGGAAATGGCTGGCGGTGGCCGGGTACGGAATCTCTGCTGCGGCAAAGCCGTTTTTCTACCTGGCCGGAGGTTGGCCTACGGTTGCCGGTGCGCGGTGGGTGGATCGCGTGGGAAAGGGGGTGCGCACTGCGCCGCGAGATGCACTCATAGCCGACTCTATCGACGGGAAGCGCCGGGGCCTCGCTTTCGGCTTTCACCGGGCGGCGGACACGGCCGGGGCCATGCTCGGGATCCTCGGGGCGCTGGCTGCCGTGTGGGTGATGCAAGGGGGGGCGGAGGCGCTCACCGCGGCCACTTTTCGCGTGGTCGTGTTGGCCAGTTTGGTCCCCGCAGGGATAGCGGTGGCGGTGCTTGCCTACGGGGCGCGTGAGGTACGCCAGGCTTCGCCCGAGGACGGGGTGAAGGTAGGCTTCCGCGGTTTGGGGAGGCCTTTTCTTCTATTCTTGGGTATCGTGGCGTTGTTTGAGCTGGGGAACTCCGCAGATGCGTTTCTCGTCCTGCGGGCCCAAGACTTAGGTACTAGTGTGGTGGGCATATTGGGGATGCTGGTCGTGTTCAACTTTGTGTATGCGCTCCTTTCCACCCCCGCCGGTGCGCTTTCCGACCGGGTTCCCCGCAAGAGGGTGATCGTTGGCGGGTGGATTGCGTACGCGCTCATCTACCTAGGTGTTGGTCTTGCCGGGCGAGCGTGGAGCATGTGGGTTCTGTATGCAGCTTATGGGGCGTACTACGGCATTGCCTTCGGCACGGCCAAGGCGTTGGTGGCCGATCTGGTGCCAGTCCACGTGCGGGGAACGGCCTACGGCGCGTACAGCACGGTAATCGGTGCGCTGAACCTTCCCGCCTCGGTGATCGCCGGGGCGTTGTGGCAGGCAGTGAGCCCCGGGGCGCCGTTCTTCTTCGGAGCAGCGTTGGCGCTGGTTGCTGCGCTTGGGCTCATGGTCTGGCGGCCGCAATCTGCGAGGCTGTGAGGTATGAGGAGCTATGGAGCGCAGGTGCCCAGGCGGACTGGTTCGCGGCGGCAGTAGCCAGCCTGGAAAGCCTGTCCAGTCATCGGGCGGCACCCTTCCGGCTGTACAAGGAGGAACTCCAGGACACCATCTCCGGTGACTACGAGCAGCCTGTTCTTGGCGGGAAGCACGCTGCCCGGGGGGTTCTCGGGGAGGGGCAGGTCTGTGGGACGGGAGCGGAGGAGTTTGACTCTGCGCGCGTTGAACTCCGTCCATGCGCCAGGCCAGGGCTGTGTACCCCGCACCAGGTTGTGGATGCTGCACGTATCCTGCGCCCAGTCCACCCAGCCCTCGTCGCGGGTCAGCTTGGGGGCGATCGTCCCCTCGCGAGGTTGGGGGCGGGGGGAGAGCGTTCCTTCCAGCAACCCTTGCACGGACTCCACGGCAAGCTGCGCTCCCATTACGGCGAGGCGCACTTCGACCTCCTCGGCCGTCTCCTCCGCTCCGATGGGGGTACGTTGCTGGAGGAGGATCGGTCCTGTGTCCATGCCCTCGTCGAGAAGCATGGTGGTGACGCCGGTCTCATGGTCACCGTTCATAACGGCGCGGGCTACGGGCGCGGCGCCACGCCATCTGGGAAGGAGAGACCCGTGCACGTTCAGACAACCCTTGGCGGGAAGGTCCAAGACTCTGCGCTTCAATAGCTGTCCGAAGTCAGCGACCACCATCAGGTGGGGGCTGTGCACGCGGAGATCGTCCAGTGTTTCTTCGGCGTTGATAGAGCGGGGCGTGATCAAGGGGAGGCCAAGCTCCTGGGCAATACGGGACACGGCCGAGGGGCAGGGGGTGAGTCCGCGCCCCGCGGGCCGATCGGGCTGCGATACGACCTTTGTCACCCAGCCGTGTTCGCTCAGTGCCTGCAGCACGGGCACGGCGAATGGGCCAGTGCCGGCGAACAGCAGCCTGGGGGCCGTCATGTTCGCGAAGCCGCCTCCTCTCGCTCCGGGCGATATCCGGCCAGAAGCTGTTTGCGCAGCCCGGCCGGGAGGTGGTCCACAAACAGAATGCCGTCCAGGTGGTCTATTTCGTGTTGAAGGACTCGCGCCTCCAGGTCCTGCAGGGCCAGTTTCACAGGTGAGCCGTCCTCCCGTAGGGCCGCGACTTCCATTCTCTCGGCCCGGGGGATACCGGCCTGTAGACCTGGAAGAGAAAGGCACCCTTCGGAGTCCACCACTCGCTCCTCAGAGCGGGCAGTCACCTCCGGGTTCAGGAGGAGCAGTTGCTCCTCGCCGAGCTCCACGAGCACCACTCTGTAGGGCAGCCCCAGCTGGGTGGCGGCCAGCCCCAGGCCCTCGACCTGGGCGAACGTTTGGCGCAGGCATCTACAGGCCTCCCCGGCCTCGGCCGAGCCGGGGTTGACTGGTTCTGCGCACACACGCAGGCAAGGATCTGGGTACAGTCGGACCATTGGGTGCTCACCTCGCTTCCCCTGTTGAGAACGCTTATTATAGTCGGGATCGCGGATGCGCACAACTGAAGAGCGAAGCCTCGAACAGCGCCTGGCCCTGGTGCGTAAGGTATTGGCCTTGGAGCGGCGCAAGGGCTATGCGGACACGGCGGCGTCGGGAGGGTTGGAGCCCTTTCTCGAAACGCACTTGCCGGAGGGAGTCCAGACGGCGCGCGGCTACTCGGGGCGCTCCCCCGAGGAGAGGAGGGAGCTCGTCGACGAGTTGGAGGCGTTCGTCGACCGCCTTGAGGCCGGTGTTGCTTCGGCCGGGGGGTCTGTGGGGGACAGCCCGATCGAGCAGGCGGTGGGTGTGGGGACGCGCCGTGGGAAGCAGTTGCGCCGACTGGGGATGGAGACGGTGGAGGACCTCCTGTTCTTCTTCCCCCGCCGGCTGGAAGACCGGTCGCAGCGAGTCCCTCTCTCCGAGCTCGTCGACGGGGTATCGGCTACAGTGGAGGGTGTGGTGCGGGCCAAGTCGCGCATCCGCGTGCGGCGGGGACTGGAGCTGGTGAAGGCGGCGGTGGAGGATGGAGGAGGACTCCTGTTTGTGATTTGGTTCAACCAGCCGTGGATGTGGGAGGAACTAAGGCAAGGACAGCGCTACTCCTTCTTCGGCAAGGTCCAGGCGCGCTATGGTGAGCTGCAGATGGAGAACCCAGTGTGGGAAAGCGCAGGCGCAGGGTTTCACACGGGGCGGTGGGTTCCCATCTACCCGGCCACCGAAGGGTTGAGCCAGCCAGTATTGCGCGGCCTGATCCGGCGAAATCTCGAGCGAAAGGGCCACACCTTGACGGCGGTGGTGCCCGACCCAGTCCGCCGCCGGCTGGGGCTGCTCCCGCGGCGAGAGGCCGTGGAACGCATCCACTTCCCCGAGGGGCCGGAGGACTTTCAGGCTGCTCGCCGCAGCCTGGCTTTTGAGGAGTTGTTCTTGCTGCAGGTGGGGTTGGCCATGCGGAAAGGGTCCGCAGAGGACGCCGTGCGGAAGCTCGCGGTTGACCGGGGTGCGCTGGACAGATTTGCCGCCGCTCTTCCGTTCTCCTTGACCGGGGCGCAGCAGCGGGCCCTGCAGGATGTCGAGCGCGACCTGCGGTCGGGACGGCCCATGTGGCGCCTTCTGCAAGGAGATGTGGGCTCGGGGAAGACAGCGGTGGCCGCGGGGGCGGCGGTGGCCGTGCACTCGGCGGGAGCACAGACTGCGGTGATGGCCCCCACTGAGATCCTCGCGCAGCAACACTCCCTTGTATTGGGAGAACTCCTGGGGAAGGTGGGCATGCGCGTGGAGCTTGTGGTCGGGGGAATGCCGACCAAGGAACGCAGACGAGTGTTGGAGGAGCTGGCCGGGGGGGACGTATCGGTGGTGGTGGGCACGCACGCGCTGTTGCAAGAGGACGTCTCGTTCAAGGATCTGGGGCTAGCGGTGGTGGACGAGCAACACCGGTTCGGCGTGGTGCAGCGGGCGCAGCTGGAGTCCAAAGGGCAGGAAACGAACGTCTTGGTCATGTCGGCGACTCCCATCCCCCGCACGGTAGTGCTCACCGTGTACGGGCGCTTTTCGATGTCCGTCCTCGATGAGATGCCCCGTGGCCGTTCGGAGGTACGAACGGTGTGGCTCTCTGAGTCACGACGACAGGAAGTGTACCGGGAGGTGGGGAGGTTCTTGCAGTCCGGCTCCCGCGGCTACGTCGTGTTCCCGTTGGTGGAGGAGTCCGAGGAGGTCGACCTGCGGGATGCTACCCGAGCTCATGCGGAGCTTTCCGCCATGTTTCCCCAGGCCGGGGCAGCGCTTTTGCACGGCCGGATGTCCGCCGAGGAGAAGCGTGGGGCGATGGGTGCGTTCAGAACCGGCGAGGTGCAGTTGCTTGTGGCGACGTCAGTGGTGGAGGTGGGGCTCGATGTTCCAGACGCCTCGTTCTTGGTCGTCGAGCACGCTGATCGCTTTGGTCTGGCTCAGCTTCACCAGCTACGGGGGCGGATTGGCCGAGCCGGGCAGGCGGCCACTTGCTTTGCCATTGCCGATCCGGGCACCGAGGAGGGGAGACGGAGGATGGTGGCGTTCCGGGACTTGAGTGACGGGTTTGCCATTGCGGAAGAGGATCTCAGAATTCGCGGTCCTGGAGACGTCCTCGGCACCGCCCAGCACGGCTTCGTGTCCAGGCTAAGGGTGGCTGATCTGGTGAGGGACCTTCCCCTTCTGGAGGAGGCGCGGAGGGCGGCGCAAGCCCTGGCCGAGGAGGGCTTGCCGTTGGAGGTCGCCGGCGAGGTGGAGCGACGGTTCGGCGATACGCTGGAGTTCCTGGGGGTGTGAGGGGTGCTGGACGAACGAGAGATGAAACGACTGGAGAGGATGGCGGGGTTGAGGTTGGATCAGGAGGAGCGGGAGACCCTTGTGGCGGACTTAGAGAGGATGCTGAGTTATTGTCGGATCCTGCAGGAACTTGACAGCGAAACAGTACCTCCCATGACGCCGGTCGGGCGGGCCGGGAGGGCGTTGCGGGAGGACGATGTTCTCCCTTCTCTGTCGCAGGAACAGTCGTTGGCCCACGCTCCGGAGGTGCGCGGCGGGTACTTCGCCGTGCCGCCGGTGTTTGGCGAACCTGACGACGAAAGCTGGTAGGCGAGCGAGTTTTCTCGTATGATCAGGGCCCATGGGCGCTGGATGGCCGAGGGCCTATAAGTCGAAGGTTGTAGAGCCGATCCGCTTGCCTGATCGCGGCGAGCGGGAAGCATGCTTGGCCCAGGCCGGGCATAACGTCTTCCGGTTGGCTTCGGGCGACATATACGTCGACCTCCTCACAGACTCAGGGACCGGCGCTATGTCGCAGGCACAGTGGGCGGCGCTGATGGAGGGAGACGAAGCGTACGCCGGCTCCCGCTCGTTCGCTCTGTTTAGGGACACCGTACGTTCGATCACCGGCATGCCCTACGTGCTGCCCACCCATCAGGGGCGAGCTGCAGAGCACGTCTACTTCTCCTCCGTTGTCTCCCGGGGAGATGTGGTGCCCAACAACACCCATTTCGATACCACGCGGGCCAATATCCTGGCCCAAGGGGGGCGCCCGGCCGACGTGCCGTTGCCGCATGCGTTTGATCCCCAGGCCGATCTTCCGTTCAAAGGGGACACGGATGTAGATGCATTGGAGGAGATGATCCGAGAGGTCGGTGTGGACAGGATCCCAGCCTTGTTCATCACGGTGACCAACAACACCGCCGCCGGACAGCCGGTGTCCATGAGCAACGTGCGCGCGGTAGCCCGCGTGGCCCGGGCTCATAAGCTGCCTTTGATGTTGGATGCCGCTCGTTACGCGGAGAACTGCTTCTTCGTACGCGAGAGGGAGGAGGGATATCAGGGGCGCGAGGTCGTGGATATTGCGCGCGAGCTCTTCTCCCTGGCCGACGGGTGCTTGATGTCGGCCAAGAAAGACGGGCTGGGCAACATCGGGGGGTTCATCGCCCTGCGAGATCCGGAAGTCTACGCGCGCTGTCGTGAGCGGCTGATCTTGGTGGAGGGTTTCTCCACCTACGGCGGGCTGGCGGGGCGGGATCTGGCGGCGCTGGCCGTGGGTTTGCGGGAGGCGTTGGAGCTGTCGTACCTCAGAGATAGGGTGGGCCAGGTGCGCTGGCTGGGGGAGCGGCTCCGCGAAGCGGGGGTCCCGGTGTACTGGCCGCCGGGTGGGCACGCGGTGTACGTGGATGCTGCGGCGCTTCTCTCTCACCTTCCCCGGGAGGAGTTCCCCGGACAAGCCCTGGTATGTGCCCTGTACCTGGAGGGTGGCGTCCGCGCAGTGGAGGTGGGGTCGGCGATGCTCGGGGAGGCGGCACGGATGGAGCTGGTGCGGCTGGCCGTCCCCCGCAGGGTGTACTCACGCGAGCACTTGGAGTGGGTGGTGGACGCTCTTGTCCGTTTGCGGGACAAGGCAAGCTCGGTGTCGGGGGTGCGTTTGGTGGAGGGGGAGGGGCCGTTGCGGCATTTCACAGCCCGCTTCGCTCCGGTGGACTGAGACGATGGTCCTCTCTTGGCTCGGGTTTGCCTTCTCTCTTGTGTTCTTGATCACTGTAGCACATTGGAGCCTGTGGCTGGCCATGTTCGGCGCCGCCGTCGTGTTGGGGCTGTTCACCGTGTCCCCCGGAAACCTGGCCGGGGCGGTGGCGGGCGTTCTCGCAGATCCGTCGGTGATGCTGCTTGGGCTTGCGGTGTCCATCATCCCCCTTGTCGGCGGGGCGCTGGAGCGGACGGGGCGCATGGATTCCCTTGTGAACAACATGCGCATACCACGCCGGGCGTTCGTCGCTGTCTCTCCGGCACTGTTAGGGATGCTCCCCATGCCCGGGGGCGCGCTGCTGTCGGCACCTCTCGTGGAGCGGGCGGGCGGGGCGCCGGCGGACCTCCGAGCTGCGGCCAACGTGTGGTTCCGGCACGCACTTCTTCTCGTGTACCCGCTATCAGCCTCGCTCATCACCGCGGCCAAGCTGGCCGGCTTGGAGGTGTGGCAGGTTCTGCCCTATCAGTTGCCGGCGTTCGGCCTGACGGTGCTGCTGGGGTATGTGTTTTTCTTACGGCATTTTGCAGGAGAGATGGAGCGGAAGGGCCTGTTCTCCCTGGGAGGGCTGCTGGTCCCCTTGGGGATTCTGTTCGTCGCGCCAGCGCTGGACTTCGCTTTCAAGCAACTCCCTGCCCTCCCTGTTTCGGAGCTGGCCACTGTGATCGGGGTCTCCGTCAGCCTCACACTTGCCGTGTGGAGACGCATGGACGTTCGCCAGTTGGGGCGAATGGTGGCGCAGGGGAAGCCGTGGCGATTTGGACTGATTGTGATCGGCATGTTCGCTTATCTTGAGGTGTTCCGAGCCTCGGGCGCGGCGCAACTGATCGCCGACCTGCACTTGTCTCCCCAGGCTCTGTGTGTGGGGATCGCGCTTCTGCTGGGTCTGGCTACCGGGAGAGAGCAGGCCCCCGCCTCCATAGTGATCCCCATCTTTCTCGCGGCGTATGGCGTCATGACCCCGTGGGCGTTTGCTGTTACGTACTTTGCGGTGTACATCGGGTTTGTGATGTCTCCGGTGCATCCGTGCGTTACGGTATCCGCCGAATACGCCGGCACCACTTTGGCCGGGCTGCTCAAGCGGATGTTCGTCCCCAGTGTCCTGGCCCTGGGTGCAGTGCTCGGCGCCAGCTATCTCGTGTTGTGACATAGTTTCCGCGGTGGAGATCAGGCGCAGATGAAGTGGATGACGTCGCCGTCGTGGACCACGTAGTCCCGGCCGGCCCGGGTGATCTTCCCCGCGTCCCGCAAGGTTTTCTCCGTGCCCGCCGACCACAAGACCTCTGGATCCATGACTTCTGCCAGCACGAACCGGTCGCGGAAGTCCCCGTGGATCTCCGCGCCAGCGTCGGGAGCTCGGGTTCCCTGCACCACTGTCCATGCGCGTACCTCGGGCCCGTCTACAGTGTAGAAAGTGACCAGCTTGAGGAGGCGGTACGCCGCCTGAAGGAGCTTCTCCAGGGCTGGTTGTTCGATTCCCCATTCGCTGAGGAAGGCCATCCGCTCATCCGGTCCCTGCGCCGCCTCGGCCACTTCGGCCTCCAAGCGGCCCCGGAGGGCGATCCACGGCGCGCCCTTGCCCTCGGCCAGGGAGCGGAGGGCCTCGAAGTGCTGATTCTCCCCCTCCTCTCCCAAGTTGGCCACGTACAACACCGGTTTGGCGGTAAGAGGGGAGAGATCCTTGAGCTGGTTCTGCTCTGCGGGGGCAAGCGGGAGATCCCGAAGGGGCATCGCGGCCTTAACGCCGTCGATCAACCTCACCAGCAGCTCCAGTTCTGCCTTCGCAGCTCGGTCGCCGGTGCGGGCCACCTTGGCCGTGCGCTCCTTGCGGCGCTGCAAGGTCTCCAGGTCTTTTAGGAGAAGCTCGGCCTCCACCATCTCCACATCACGTCTCACATTCACAGAGCCGGTCGGGTGGGCTATGCTCTCATCCTTGAAGCAACGGACCACATGCAGTATCGCTTCACATCCTCGGATCTCCGCGAGAAACTGGTTGCCCAGCCCTTCGCCTTGGGCGGCCCCGGCGACCAATCCGGCGATGTCCACTACTTCTATTGTAGTTGGCACTTTGCGCTTTTCTGGATACAGAGAATGGAGGCGGTCCAGCCGTTCGTCGGGGACGCCGGCCACCCCGCGGTGCGGGTCGATGGTGCAGAAGGGGTACGCCTCTACCCGGGCGCCGCCGGCAGTGAGGGCGTTGAACACGGTGGACTTCCCCGCGTTAGGCAGGCCCACGAGACCAAAAGCGCGACTCACGGCAACAAGTCGCCACCGCTAACGGCGGCGGCCCTCCAGGAGCTCGCTGACCTGAGCCGGGGTCCGGGCCACGGGGATGTCCCGCTGTTCCAGGCGGGCGGCCTTCGCCTCTGCAGTGCCCTCTCCCCCGGAGACTATCGCCCCGGCATGCCCCATCCGTTTTCCGGGGGGGGCGGAGAAGCCGGCGATGTAAGCCACGACGGGGATGTGCAGGTGCGCGGCTATCCAGTCCGCTGCTTCCTCCTCGGCGGTCCCGCCGATCTCCCCGACCAGAACCAGAGCCTCGGTCTCCGCGTCCTCTGCCAGCAGTGGCAACAGGTCGGCGTAGGTGCTTCCCACCACTGGGTCGCCCCCGATGCCGATCACGGTAGACTGGCCGAGCCCCGCCTGGGACAGGTGGTGGGCGATTTCGTAGGTGAGGGTTCCCGAGCGGGAGATGATCCCCACGGGCCCGGGGGTGAACACGTCGCCGGGCATGATGCCGACTTTGGCCTTGCCCGGGGAGATCAGTCCCGGGCAGTTGGGCCCGATCAGACGCGTGCCGTAGCTTCTGACCAGGGGGAAGGCCCTGAGCATATCGTGCACGGGAATGCCCTCCGTGATACAGACTACGAGAGATACCCCCGCCTCGGCAGCTTCCACCATCGCGTCCAGGGCGAACCTCGAGGGCACGAACACAATGGACGTGTTGGCCTCTTGCTTGGAGACGGCTTCCTCGACAGTGTCGAAGACGGGTATGCCGTCCATCTCCTGTCCTCCTTTGCCGGGGGTGACTCCGGCTACGACTTGGGTGCCGTAGGCCGTCATCTGCCTTGTGTGGAAGGCGCCTTCTTTGCCTGTGATCCCCTGCACCACCACGCGGGTGTTCCTGTCGACGAGAATGGACACGCCTCTCACCTCTCTCGGCAGAAAGCATAGGCGGCCCCGTACGACGGGGCAAGAACGGGAGTTGAGGTGTCATGTCCGGCAGGCTAGCATGCCCTGTATGGCGCCTCTGTTGAACGTCGACGGACGTACGTACCCGCTGGAAGCGTGTATCCTGGACAAGGACGGAACGCTGCTTGGGTTCGACCACTGGCTGGAAGTGATGCGCATGCGGGCGGAGCTTCTCGCGGGAGCGCTGTCCCTCTCGCGCTCACAGCTGGACACGCTGCTGCGCTTTGTGGGACTCGACGGAGGGGGCCGCTCCGGCGAGGTGCGCATCACCGTGCTTCCGCGGAGCGAGGCAGAGGAGGCTGTTGCCGAATATGTTCACTCTTGGACTGGGACAACCATGACCAGAGTCCGGGAGAAAGTGCGGGCCGTATTCGCCCGGGTCGACGAGCTGTTCCCGTTTGAGCGGTACGTGCGGGCGACACCGGGGGCGGAGGAGTTCCTCCATGAGGCCCGGCAACTCGGCGTGAAGACCGCGGTGGTCACCCACGATGGACGTGCAGCTGCCGAGCGGCACCTGCAGGCGTTGAGCTGGCTGGAGCTTGTGGACGTGGTGATCGGCGTCGAGGACATGAAGGCGCTCAAACCGGCGCCGGATGGCGTGCTCAAAGCCTGTGAGCTGTTGCGAACAGCTCCGGGCCGCTCCCTGATGGCCGGCGATACTCCCGCCGATGTAGGAGCGGGTCTTGTCGCCGGGTGCCGGCCGGTGATTGGGCTCCTCACGGGGCTGGGGGAGTCCACGGAGCTCTCCGCCGCCCATCACGTGGTCGACGATCTCACAGCGTTGTCGTTCTCGGAGAGCTCCCGCTGATCGCTCTCTACTTTCGCTTCCCCGGCCTTCGCCATCCGGAGGAGCTGTTACACTTAGCTGGTATGAGAATGCGGCTGTATGGCTACTTCGGTCGTGGCAACCTCGGCGATGAGGCCGTTCAGCAGGCCTGGCGTCGGGCGGTACCTGCGCTTCGTGAGGCTCTGGTACAGGGTCCGCCGCGCTTGCCGCGGGGACGAGCGGTGACTCTGTTCGGCGGGGGAGTCCTGCAAGACAGGAGTTCCTTGCGCTCTCTTCTGTTCTACGCCCTGGCGGTGCGGGCGGCGGCCCGGTGGGGGCCGTGTGCTCTGAGTGCAGTAGGGGTAGACGTCCACAGCCGACCGGGTCGGGCGGCGCTTGCGCGGGCCGTTCCCCGGGTTCACTTTTGCTCAGGGCGTGACCCGGACAGCTGCGAGGCGCTGGCGGCCGCGGGGGGCCGGCCGCGCGAGGCACGGGATGTGGCGCTGACGCTGCCGGCACCTCCCTATCGCGGCCGGGGGTCGGTCTTGGTGAACCTCACCCCAGGAGTCTCGCGAGCCGAGTGCCGGGCCGTCGTCGCGTCAGCCGTGCAGACTGCCCGTGTTTTGCGGGCTGACTTGCGCGGCCTGGTGCTCGCTCGAGGAGAGGACGAGCGGGTTCTCTGCGGTCTGTCCCTACTATGCCCGGCTACTCCGGCGCAGCTCATGGACATCCTCTCCTCGGCGCGGGTGCTGTTCGCCGCCAGGCTGCATGCTTTGGAGTTTGCTCTCCTGTGCGGGACTCCGTTCGTCGCCGTCCCGGTGACGCGGAAGACCAGAGCGTTCCTGCGACTTGTTGAGCGCGAGCTTCCGCGCCCGGTGCCGAGGCTGCCGGAGGAGAGCAGAGTAGGGTGGATGGAGTCGGCGGACTGGAGGCGAGCTTTGCACAGGGCGCGTGAGCTACTGGTAGAGGAGGCGTGGACGGGGGTGAACGATGTCCGGGAGTGGCTTCGCACAGTGGCATGAGCCCGTCCTTCCCTCTGTGGTGGTGCAGGTGCTTCGTCCGGGCCCGGGGAAGACCATTGTCGATGGGACTGTGGGGTTGGGCGGGCACGCTGAGATTCTGCTCCAGAGCGGTGCACAGGTGGTGGGGATCGACCGTGATCCGGAGGCTCTGGACATCGCTCGCCGACGGTTGAGCGGTTGGGGCTCACAGGTGGCGCTCGTGCAGGGCGACTTCAGGGCGTTGCCTGTTCTGCTTGCGGAAGCCGGTATTGCCTCGCCCGACGGAGTGCTCTTCGATTTGGGGGTGTCCTCGTTGCAGCTTGACTCCCCGCAGAGAGGGTTCAGCTTTCGCGCCGAGGGGCCGCTGGACATGCGCATGGGCCCGGGGGCCACGACGACGGCGGCAGAGCTGGTGAACAACCTCTCCGAAAAGGAGCTGGCTGACATTCTGTGGGAACTCGGCGAAGAGAGATTCGCCCGGCGCATCGCTCGGCGGGTGGTCAAGGAGCGTCGGGGTGAGCCAATCAGGACCACCACGGAGTTTGCGAGTCTGGTGGCGCGGTGCTACCCGCGGCGAAGGCAGCGCATTCACCCCGCGACGCGGACATTCCAGGCCCTGCGCATGGCGGTCAACGAGGAACGCCAGGCTCTGGAGCGAGGGTTGGAGGCCGCCGTAGCTGTGTTGTCGCCGGGAGGACGTCTGTGCGTCATCTCCTTCCACTCGCTGGAGGACAGGCTGGTGAAGCATTCCTTCCGCCGGTGGGAGAAGGAAGGCCGCTTGCAGGTGCTCACCACGAAGCCTGTTCGACCCTTGCCTGAGGAGGTGGCGGAGAATCCCCGCGCGCGCTCGGCCAAACTCCGGGCAGCCGAGGTGAGCGAGGTCGCAGCTGCGTAGGCCAACTGTCCTCCTCCCCAGGCGGAAACGTCTCTAGCCTGGGAGGGGATGAAGGCACGGGTGAGAACGACGTCCCTGCCGTGGGTGGGGACAAGTGATCTGAGCCTTTCTGATTACTGGCTTCGGGCGCTTGCCGTATTGGGTGCGGGCGCTCTTGTGGCCGGGTTAGTATTTGTGTACTTGCTCTTGGTATCCGATCTGACCCTTGTCCAACGGGAGGCGGCACGGGCGGCACTGTCCGTGGACAAGCTGCAGCGAGAGGTCCTCTACTACGAGCACCGAGTAGACGTTGCTTACAGCAGGGAGAGTCTGGAAGCACGAGCGCGGGAGCTGGGTCTGCGACCTTTCGACGAGGAGCACATCACCCGGCTGAAAGTTGGCGATGGATCGAGATCAGGCAATTAGACGCGGCGCAGCACTGCTTGCAGTGCTGGGCGTGGGGCTGCTTGCCGTGCTGGTCCGTCTGGCGGTTCTTCAAATAGCCGAGCACGGGACTTGGGCTGAGGCCGCCTCCCGTATCCAAGAGCAGGTGGTGGAATTGCCCGCCCGCCGAGGGACCCTGTATGGGGCCGATGGCCGCCCGTTGGCCAAGGATGTCCCCGGGTACGCGCTGGCTTTGGATAACTACCACATGACGCGCCCTGAGCTCCTGGTGGAATTGCTGTGCGAGCAACTCGGGTTCGCACGCGCAGAGGCGGGGGACAAGGTGTACCGGGAATCGTACTTCACCTGGCTCTCACGAAGGCTCGATCTCGAGGTCGGCGATCGCCTGAGGGCGCGGGCGCGAGAGCTGGGGATCCGCGGGTTGTTGTTCTTCGACAGTTGGATTCGGGTGTACCCGCAGGGGGCAATCGCCTTGCCTGTACTGGGAGTTGTGGGCGTGGACGGACAGGGGCTCGCGGGAGTGGAGCTTGAGTTCGAGGAGAAGCTGACTGGGCGTCCCGCTGTGTACCGAGTGCTGCGCGGGCGGGACGGGCGCGTGTATCACTTGGAGGTGGACGATCCCGGCGCCCCCGGGGAGGACGTTCGCCTCACGATCGAGCCGGTCATCCAGAGGATCTGTGAGGAGCAAATCGCTGCCGGTGTGGACAGGTACAAGGCGGAACGGGGCTTCGCCATCGTACTCGACCCGCACAGCGGGGCCATCCTCGCCTTGGCTCAGGCGCCCACCTTCGATCCGGAGAGCCCGACCTCGAACGTGGACCATCTCCAACCCTGGCCGGTAACGCAGATGTTCGAACCTGGCTCCACGTTCAAGATCATGGCCGGGCTGGCAGCCTTGGACGCCGGATTGGTGCGGCCGGACAGCGTGTTCCACGCCAACTCACCGATCATGGTGATGGGGGTTCCGCTGCGAAACGCTGATCCCCATGTGGAGTACGGTTCTGTGACCTTTGAACGGGGTATGGCTCAGTCGTTGAACGTGGTGCTTGTCCAGGTGGCCCAGCGCTTGGGGATAGAACTGATGTACGAGTACCTCGGGGATCTGGGCTTTGGCCGGCCGACCGGGATCGAGCTTCCGGGGGAGGCGGCGGGGATACTTCGCCCACTGGACGAGTGGACTGAGCTGGATCTTGCCACCAGCTCCTACGGACAGGGAGTGGCGGTCACGGGAGTGCAGCTGGCGGCTGCATTCGGCGCTGTGGCGGGCGATGGCCTACTGCATCGGGTGCACGTGCTGCAAGGGAAGGGGGAGATCGTCGCTCGTGTTGCCTCGCCCCAGGCGGCCTACGAGCTGCGGGCCATCCTGCGCAAGGCGGTGGATCCCGTGCGGTGGGTGTTGCCGTCGCGCTTCGCCGACGTCCCCGGCTACGGAATCGGGGGAAAGTCCGGTACGGGGGAGAAAGCGTTTCCCGGCGAAGGTTATGTCCCCGGTCACTACATCTCCGGGTTCGGCGCGTTCTTTCCGTGGGACGAGCCCGAGTACGTCGTGTTGGTGGTGTACGACGAGATCGACGCCAGTGAGGGGATGGCGCGGGTATGGGGTGCTCAGTCCGCAGGGCCCACCGTGGCGCGGATCGTCGAAGGGTTGGATGCTGCGGGGATCGTCTCCCCTTACGAGCAGACCACTGCCGACGGACGGTCGGGATAGGTGAGGTATAAAGCCGCCGGGGATCCGTTCAACGCGCCGGCCACCGACTCCAACGCGCGGGCCGGGCTGTTGTTCTCCCGGGACAGGTGAGCCAGGAGCACTGTCTTGGGGCCGTCCGGCCCCAGTCGGGCCAGCGCACGGGCAGTTTCCTCGTTGGCCAGGTGCCCGTTGGGTCCCAGGATGCGCATCTTGAGCGGCCAGGGGTAAGGACCGGTAAGAAGCATCTCTGTATCGTGGTTTGCCTCGACGAGAAGGTGGGTGCAGTGGCGCATGGCGGCCAGCACTTCGGGGGTAACGCGCCCCAGGTCGGTGACCAGGGCCAGGCGCACGTCAGGCGTATCCAGCCGTAGCCCCACCGGCTGGGCGGCGTCATGCGCCACGGGGAATGGGGTCACCGTGATCCCGGCCAGTTCCAAGCCGGGTTCCAGGGGGATCCCGTCCACCCCGAGCGCACGGAGCGTGCCTTGGGTGGCTGCCACGCGGAGGCCCCGACGCAGTGCCGTTTTCAAGCCTCGTACGTGGTCGGAGTGCTCATGGGTGAGCACTATCCAGCTCAAATCCGTCGTCGACATCCCGGCGCGGGCCGCCCGGCGCGTCATCTCCCGCCAGGAGAGCCCCACATCCACCAGCAGGGGGCCGTCGGGCCCCTCGACGAGAGTAGCGTTTCCATTGGACCCGCTGGCCAGAGAGCAGAACCTCAATCGCGGCTGCCCTTCCGCAGGAGGGCCAGAAGGTCGATGGGCACGGGGAAGACCACTGTCGACGAGTTCTCCGAAGCGATGTCGGACAGAGTCTCCAGGTACCTGAGTTGCAGCGCCCCGGGCGAGCGGTTCATTATGTCTGCGGCTTGGCCCAGTTTTTCCGCCGCCTGCAGCTCCGCCTGGGCGTGGATGATCTTGGAGCGTCGGTCCCGTTCTGCTTCCGCCTGGGCGGCTATCGCCCGCTGCATGTCCGTGGGTATCTTCACGTCCTTGATCTCCACCGTGATGACCTTGATACCCCAGGGGTCGGTGTGTTCGTCGATGATCTCCTGCAGTTGACGATTGAGCTTCTCCCTCTCACCGAGGATCTCGTCCAGCTCAGCGCGGCCGAGCACGGAGCGCAGCGTGGTCATGGAGATCTGCCGCGTGGCCTCGATGAAGTCCAGCACCTCCACCACCGAGGCCTGCGCATCCATAACGCGGAAGTAGACCACGGCGTTCACGTTGGCGGGCACGTTGTCTCGCGTGATCACCTCTTGGGGCGGAACGTCGAGGGTGATGGTTCTGAGGTCCACTCTGACCATGGAGTCCACCAGGGGGATGATGAAAAACAGGCCCGGCCCCTTCGCACCGATCAGCCTCCCCAAGCGGAAGATGACGCCCCGCTCGTATTCGCGGACTATGCGAATGGCGCTGGCCAAGAACAGCCCCACTGCCGCGAAGATGATCACTAGTGTAAGCCACATGGTCCCCTCCTCTTGCACGCGGTTGCGTTGGCCATGATAGGCCCCTAGGATGGCGGTTGTCAACGGAAGGAGGGAGGAAATGCGCAGGCCAGTGGTGGTGGCCAACTGGAAGATGCATAAGTCCGTCCAGGATGCGGAGAGGTTCCTGAGGAGGCTGCTGGAATTGGCGCCCCAACGCCCGCAAGTTGAGCTGGTGGTGTGTCCTTCGGCCACTGCACTGCAGGCAGTGGGACGGGTGTTGGCCGGGACGAAAATAGCGTGGGGCGCGCAGAGTGCCCGCCCAGAGCCGGAGGGCGCGTTCACCGGAGAAGTCTCCTTGACCCAGGTGATCGAGCACGGAGTGACGCACATGATCTGCGGTCACTCCGAGCGTCGGGCGCTGTTTGGAGAGGACAATAGGCTGATTGCTCGCAAAGTTGAGGCGACACTTTCCGCCGGACTGGTTCCCATTTTGTGCGTGGGAGAGACGTTGGATCAGCGGCGGCACGGCGAAGCGTGGTCGATGGTGGAAGAGCAGCTTGTCGTCGCCCTCCACGGGGTGGAGCTGGAAGATCCTTCCCGCCTTGTGCTCGCCTATGAGCCGGTGTGGGCCATCGGGACGGGAGTGGCTGCTCAGCCGGATGATGCACAAGATATGGCCGCTCGCCTTCGCCGGTGGCTGGGCGAGCGCTTCGGGGCTGGAGGGGGAGAAGTGCGCATCCAATACGGGGGGTCCGTGAAACCGGAAAACGCACGGGCGTTTCTGGGCTTGGCCGACGTGGACGGGGCGCTTGTAGGCGGCGCATCGCTCGATCCCGACTCGTTTTGGAAGATAGCCCAAGGCGCTGTTGCTGGCCGGCAGCCATGACTTGGACCATACCCAACCAGATAACTCTGGCCCGCATCCTGGCCATTCCGGTTCTCATGTACTTCATATTTGCCGAGGGGACCGTGTTCAAGATCCTGGCCATCGGGATGTTCGCCTTGGCTGCCGCCTCCGATGTAGTGGACGGTTATCTGGCCCGCTCCCTGCGACAAGAGACAGCGTTCGGTGTGTTCGCCGATCCAATAGCCGACAAGCTGTTGGTGACGGCCACACTGGTCTCCTTCGTCGAGCTGGGGGAGCTGGCGGCAGTTCCGGTGGTGGTGATCCTGGCGCGGGAGTTCTTGGTGACGGGGTTCAGGTTGTTGGCCGTGGGCGAGGGTGTGGTTGTGTCCGCATCGTATTTGGGAAAGGCCAAGACCCTCTCCCACACGGGGTTGGTCATGTTCATCCTCGCCGTTCGTTATTTCGGAGTGGGCCCGTGGGGCGACGTGGCGCGCGAGGCGTTCCTGTACTTGGCGGTGGCCCTGGCGGTTGTCTCCGCTGGGGATTATTTTTGGCGGGGCAGGGGGCTTCTCAGCGGGGCCTCGACCACCCGTCATCTTGGCGACGAGTAGAGAGCACTGTGTCGGTCACTCCGCGGGCAGTACTTCCAGGGGGAGGGTTAGCTCGTCCTGCAGACCCAGTTCGTCCTCCACGGTCAGCGTCACCCAGTACACTCCAGGTTCGGAGAAGGTCCAGATCGCTTCTCTCCCCGTAGCGTCGATCTCCCCATCGTCGGTGAAATCCCACCTGTAGGCGAGGATGTCAGAATCGCCCGGGGCAGAGAGGCGACCGTCGAAGGTGACGCTGTCCCCGGCCTGGGGGACGGGGGGCTCCCAGGCGAAGTCCGCCAGGGGAGGCGCCGGGGCGACCACCACTTCCCGTGGTCGTTGCCAGGCGCCAAACTCGACCTCGGCCACAGCACCCTGCTCCAGTTTGACCTCGCGCTGGGTGGGAGTGGTGGCCTCATAGCGCAGGGGCAGGCTGTCTGTTTCCAGTCGTAGGGTGTAGTTCCCGGGGGACAGGTGGGAGAAGGAGAAGCGGCCTGCGCTGTTGGTGGTCGTGCGTTCCGCCGGTTCTGACTTCTCCAGTAACGTCACGGTGATTCCGCCCAATCCCGGATCGTCCGGATGGCGCTCGCCCTGTTGGCCGCGGTCGTCGAACACGAGCCCCCGCACTTCGGCCAGCAGCTCGCAGTGGATGACGATGTGCGTTCGCTTGTCGAGTTCGACCTCTGCTTCCACGGGCTCGGGTTCCAATGCGCGTACCCCGAAGGGCAGCCGATCAATGGCGACAGAGTACTCCCCGGGGGCCAACGGAGGGAACAGAAAACGGCCCTCCGCATCGGTGGCAACTCTGTGGCCGGCGGTGGCCAGCACGGCCCCTTCCACGCCGCGACCGTCAGCCAACACACTTCCCTCCAACCAGCCCCGGGCGGGGAGAAAGGGCGGTGTCCAGGAGAAGACATGCTCGAAGGCGAGCCCCAAGCGGAGGGATGCAACTTCCCCTTGATCGTTCCAGTGGGCTGCCGCGGTGAGCCCTGCACTGAAGCTGTCGGTGAGCGGCCCCTGCAAGTCCAGCTCTGCCTCCACGTCCGGGCTGTCGTGAGTCCAGCTCAGGGTCAGGCGGTAGGGCATGTCCACCAGGCGGGCAGACAGGCCCACTTCCCAGCCACGCTCCAGAGGATCTCCCGGAGGGTCAAACGCGGCCTGCTGCCTGAGGGACAGAGTGCCCTGCACGAACTCTCCGGACAGGGTAAACCGTTGCTCGTATGCCGTGCGGAACACGATGTGGCCGTTGGGCAACTCCTCGTCTGTGCGCAAGGTTCCCGACAGGTGGAAGGCCAGTGGCTCCGCATTGCCGCTCACTGCCAGGTGGGCTTCCCGAACCCTCTCCAGTGCGGTGCCCTCTCCGTCCCACTCCCTTCGCCCAGAGAAGCTTCCGAAGAAGGCCAGCGGCCATTCTTCCGGGGCCCAGTCCGTGGCCGAGGAGAGCTCAACCCGGGAGGCGTTCCCCTCAGTTGTGTGCTGCTGCGGGTTGTCCCGGACCCAGCGGCAGGCGAAGCGAAAGCCGAGGGGGGCGGATGCTAGACGGCCGGACACGCTGACTCCCTCCTCTCCGGCCAGCGGGCTGGGGACGGCGCCCCCCACAGAGTGCCAGGAGAGGCCCAGGAAAGCTACTCTCTCGACTTCTACGCGCAGCGCCGCCCGGAGGCCCTCCTCTAGGATGGGGGGCTCCAGGGCCAGACTGGCTGCCAGCTCGAACTCTACGTGTTCCCCGAGGAAGTGGGTGACCCGGCCGGCCAACGCTCGGCGGTGTTCGTCCTCTCCCCTGGTTTCCCTGTACACGGTGCCCAGTTCCCACGCGTTGCCGCGGACGGTGACCGTCCCCCCGAACCGCCCCTCTCCCTCGTGCCACCCGCTGGCCAAGGACAGGGACGCTCTCCCTTGCAGGAACTCCACAGCGACGCCCGACCCACTGAGCCCGGAGAGAGGAGCCAAGGGCACAGTGAACTCTCCGGCGCGGACGCGTGCCTGGTCGTGTGTGTACGCCAGGCTCACTCTATCCACGTCCAGGGGAGGAGCTCCCCAGGGCCCGCTCGCCCGCACCGAGAAGGAGAGCACGCCGTCGAGGAGAGAGGTGCGCCCAGAGAAGAACAGTGAGGACTGCCGCTGATCGTTCAGGAGGTCAAACTCCAACCGGCCACCGAGCTGTGTGTCCACCTCGGCGAGGGTGTGCCCTACTATCAGCTCCGGGCCAGGCGGGAGGATCGTGGTGAACAAGGCGACCTCTCGCTCCACGGCCGGAGCGGCAGTGGAACGGACAATGAGCAGCAGCCTATCCCGCCCGGCGTCAGCTGTGAGGGGAATGTCTGCCTCCACAGTGACTGTCCCTCGTTCCATAGGGGCCAGAGACAACTCTCGCGGGTCGACGCGCAGTGTGTATCTCCTTGCCGAGTCCGCACTGACGGTGTACCGATCCACTGCGTTCCCGCGGTTACTCACCGTGAAGGTGTAGGAGACCGATCCCCCGGGAGAGATGCTCTTCTCTGCGGGGACGTCGATGGCGACTTGTGCCACCTGACGCACGGTTACCCGTGCGGTGGCCGTGGCCTCCCGGCTGTTCCAACGTGCGGCCAGCAGGATGTCATGCTCCCCTGCTCCGGCCGCCGGGGGAACCTGCACGGTGACGAACACCGTGGCCGCGTCTTCGGGGTCCAACGTGAGCTGCGGGGCGATGGGCAGCACGCTCCACCCTTGCGGGAGCTCTACTGACAGATCGACTCCCAGGGTGCTGTCCTGAGGATTCTCCAGACGGAACACGTGCAGCGCCACGTCTCCAGGTTCCACCGTGCGGGGCGGCGAGGTGACCCGCACAGTGAGCGCCTGGGCAGCAAGCCCGAACCCAATGCAGACGAGCAAGGAGACAAGCGCGCGCATACGCACAGGCTATCTCGGCGTGGCCGCGGTCGGCAGGACCGGTTTACCTCAGGAGATGGACGTCGGTGCGCGGGTCACCCGCCTTGGGCGTCGAGCATCGCCTGCAGAGCGGAGACGTCCAGCTCTCCCACTTGGCCATCGTTGGCGAAGTCGAACGCCCGCCAATTGCGCTGCACCGCGGGACGGTACAGGTGCTCGGCCAGGGCGTCTACGTCCCCTTGGTGAAACGAGCCATCTCCCAGCACGTCCTCGTATAGCCCGTCCCCCGACAGGTCCTGGGGGACGCCCCAGTCGTCTTGCAAGGGCTGCAACGCCAACCGCCGGATTCGCACCATGCGCTGTGTGGCGATGAGGTGGTCCACTCCCGCGTCCACCGTGACAAGGACGTTGTAGTCTCCGGGCTCGGTGAGCCGAAGACCAGTGTCCACCCGGACCCTGCGCTCTGCGCCGGGGAGACAGGGGAAGCGGGCGAAGTCGTAGCGTCCCAGCTCTTCGCCGGTCTCGTCGTACACCGTGACCTGGCCTTCGATGGAGGGGAGGTTTGTGTTTCCCGTGTTTGACACCTCGATCTCCACCCACAGGGGGTTCAGGCCCTTAGCGTTCAGTGCACCGATGGTAGCGGCGCGCTCCCTGGGGGGGAGGTCCACGAGCACCTTCACCCCGAACCTCTCCACGGCCAGGACCATTGTTCCCTCGTGCTCCTGGAGGCGTGGTTCGCCTTGGACAAAGATGATCCCCCAGTGGGAACCCCCGACTGGGTGGTGGTCGGAAGAGGGGATGCGCAAGGTGCCGGAAACTTCTTGTACTTCGTCCGGCCCTAAGGTGAACGAGCGCGGGTACACCTCGAGCCACTCGGTCAACGATCGGGGGAGAGTACCCGGCTCCAGGAAGCGGTGCTCCCCCGTGGGTGTTCTCTCCCAATCGCCGAGTTCCGTGCTGATCCGCTGGGTACTCTGCCCGTCGTTTCGCACCTGGAAGGAGAACTGGCGCTCCTCCCCCGGCCTGAGGGTGAACTGAAACTCCAGCTGTGTTATCTGCAGCGCGACTCCGCTTGTGGCCAGCGCGGCGACCAGCAGGGCTGCTGTAAGGCTTGCTCGTCTCATGGCATCCTAATTATACCTGGGCGGCCGAACACGTAGACGCGCCGGCCGCCCGCCAGGGCAATCCTTCTCTCCGACTACTGCGTGGTCGCGGTGAACGTGACGACCACCTGGTACTCGCCCGGCGCGTCGTCGAAGCTCGGCTCGTACCGATAGCCGATGTCCTCGATGCTCTCTCGGCCCGGTCCGGTACGGCTGCCCAGGGTCACTGTGCCCTCGAGAGAGTGCCAGCCTGCAGTCCAGCCGGTGATCGAGAACCTGCTGAGGTCAGCTTGTTCAAAGCCGCTGGCGTTGGCCGCGGTGGCGGTGAGGGTGAACCCGCCTGGGCTGTTGCTCAGGACCCACCCGCTGTGGCCCGTGCTCTCCAAGTTGTTCCAGGAGTCTGCGCCTGGGTCGTACAGATCCCCGCTGATCTCGCCCAGGTCAACGTCTTGGTCGTCGATGTTCAGTTGGATGAACGTCTGCGCGCTCCACGTGACGTCCGTCGTTCCGGTCGCGCTGTCCGCGCCGCCGCTCACGGCGAACACGAGCCCCATCGCCAGTATTGTCCCTACTACCATCCACTTCCTCATCAAAAAACACCTCCTAAGTGTTTTGGAGGTGTTTCGGCAGCCCGGCTACCTCCTCGATGCGGAGGCCCTGAGCTTTGCGCCCCCAGGTCGCCCCGGGTTTGCCTTTTCGTTCACCCTACAGCAACTAGTATACGGGGGGTAACCAAGTGTGTCAAGTGTTATACAGTACATATACCATTGCATACACTGGTAAACACTACTCACCGTCCCCCCCGCTGCCTCCGCCGTGGAATAGCTGCTCTAGTAACCTTTCGGCCAAGCTCTGCAGGCGGCGTAGGGCCTGCGCCAACCGGGCCCGCGCCGGCCAGGGGATACCGGTGGGGGTCGCCTCCTGCACCTCCTCGGGGCGGAAGTGAGGCTGGGGATCTGTGGAGCGCCGGCGTTGGCCGAGCGAAGTGTAGCGAAACGTGGCCCGCGCCTTGAACGCCTCCCGCAAGCCCTCTTCGCTCAGGTTCAGGCGGTCCGCCAGCTCGGGCAATGAGGGAGGGCGACCGAGCTCGCCGGCCAGCTGGCGATGGGCGATGTCGAGGTGTTCGCCCAGCGTCTCCAGCCAGGCAGGGGGCTGCGGAGCGGCGAACTCCTCACGAACGGAGGCGCGTATTTCACCGCGTATCAGGTCGCGGGCGAACGCGGCGAAGTCCCCCCGCCTGTCCAGGTTCAGATTGCTGACGGCGTTCAGCAGTCCGAGGTGCCCTGCACGGAGCAAAGCCTCCCGGGGCCTGCCGCTGGCGGCGAACTCGTCGACCACCTCCTCGACCAGGGGCAGTGCAGCTTCGGTCAGCCGTTGCCGCAGCTCGGCGGAAGGGAAACCCCGCAGCTGATCGGCCAGCTCCTGCAAGTGATCCATCCCGGCCACAATCTAGAACCGCAGTTCGATTCCTGCCACCTGTTGAATGAGCCCAAGGAAGTCGAATACTGTCTGCGAGTAGATAGTTATGCCGGAGAACGTTACCTCGACGTCAATCTCCTGCATGACAAAGCCGCTCAAATCGAACACGGTCACCGAGCGCAGGGTCACCGGGTGGATCGTCCCGGAGACGAACAGCTCCGCCGTGTCGAACATCCAGCCCCCCGACCACCACAAACTGGCTCCTACTGCTACGTCCGGTTGGGACCAGCTGTACGAACTGCTCAGACGGGCCCAGATCAACCCGAGATCGGTGAACAGAATCCAGCTGTCCACGGAGAAGCACTCTGCCTGCAGGCCCATTCCCAGCAGCTGTTCCTCGAACCACCACCCGGGGGCGGCGGAGATGTCGGTGCGGGCGAGCTCGTCGACGAGGTAGTACAGATCCCATACTCCGAAACCCGTGAGGCTGCGCAGCCAGAACCCGGAGGTTAGCTGCAGCCCCAGGTCGAGGACGACCCCCACAGTGTAGTCGGGAGGCTCGCATATGGGGGCCAAGTTCTCCAGAAGGAGGAGGCCCCCGAACTCAGCGGGACACCACTCCCCTCGCACCTCGAGCCGGTACATAGAGAAACATGGGTCAAAGCGCATAGCGGTTTCCAGGTGCAAGACGCTTAGGTCCAACCCAAACCCGAGCCACGCCTGATGAAACCCGTCCAGGGTCAAACGTGTCCGACTTATCACCTGGGCGTTGCCGAAGCTCAGGGAAAGGGTGATGTCGCTGGAGATGTCCAGGTCGGCAGGGGGGACGGGGGTGAAGGTGAACTCCAACCCCAACGACCCTCCAAATCTGAACTCCTCCCCCATGGTGCCCGCGGGCAGCAACGCCACAGCCGCCAGTACCGCCAGCATTGTCAGGTTTTTCTTCACGGTAGCCCTCCTCATGGTCAGGCTAACCGCTATGCCGGCTGTCTTGCCCGGAAGGAGGTAAGGGGTGGCCGGTCCGGTTTGTCCGGGTTCCCCCTTACCTGTGTCTACAGCAAATGGGCCAGGGCGTCCTCCAAGGTGGGGTGTCCGATCTCCTGGAGCTCATATCGAGTGCGAGTTGCGGGGAGGTCGCTGTCCAGAAGTCGCCGGAGGTCTATCGGGGTCCCGATCACAAGTGCCTCGCACGGCACACGGGAGATGGTTTCATTCAGTTCTCGGATTTGGGCTTCTCCATAGCCCATCGCCGGGAGGACGGGTCCCAAGTGGGGATACGCGGTGAACACCGCGGCCAACGAGCCCGCGGCGTAGGGGCGGGGGTCCACCAGGGTCGCTCCGAGTTTGCGGGCGGCCACCGTACCGGCCCCGTAGGCCATGTGGCCGTGGGTCACGGTGGGCCCGTCTTCCACCACGAGGACCTGGCGGCCTCTAATCAGCTCAGGACTATCCACGGTGATGGGGGAGGCGGCCTCGACGATCGTGGCGCGAGGATTCAGCTTGTACAGGGAGTCACGCAGCTCGGTAACTTGCTCCATGGACGCCGAGTCCAGTTTGTTGATCAGCAGAATGTCCGCAGCGCGCACGTTCACCGACCCGGGCCAGTAGCTTCGCTCGTGGCCGACCCGTAGGGGATCGGCGACCACGATGAGCAGCCGCGGGCGGTAGAATGACATGTCGTTGTTCCCGCCGTCCCACAAGATGAAGTCGGCCTCCTGCTCCGCCCGGCGGAGGATCTCCTCGTAGTCCACTCCGGCGTATACGACATTTCCCCGTTCGATGTGGGGCTCGTACTCCTCTCGCTCCTCGATGGTGCAGTGGGCGGCTTCGAGATCGTCATAGGTGGCGAACCGCTGTACGGCCTGTGCTGCCAGGTCTCCATAAGGCATCGGATGCCGCACGATGGCCACTCGTTTGCCTCTGGTCTTCAGCAGCTCGGCCACGGTACGTGTAGTCTGGGACTTGCCGCACCCTGTACGCACTGCACATACGGCCACCACCGGCACCTGGGATACAAGCTGCGTGCTGTGCGGTCCGAGGAGCCAGAAATCAGCGCCTGCAGCTGCTGCAGTGGCCGCCCTGTCCATGACGTGCTCGTGAGACACGTCAGAGTAGGCGAATACCACGGCGTCCACCTCCTCCCTTTGCACAAGGGAGGGTAGTTCGGCTTCGGGCACGATGGGGATCCCATCGGGGTAGAGCTTGCCGGCGAGCTGCGGCGGATAGCAGCGGCTCTCGATGCCTGGTATCTGCGTTGCTGTGAAGGCCACTACGTCATAAACATCGTTGTCACGGAATACAACGTTGAAGTTGTGAAAGTCACGCCCGGCGGCGCCCATGATGACGATCCTCCGGCTACGCATGTGATCACCTCGCTGAGAAGTTGTGGCGGGTTGATGGCATTATACCCGCGGGGTACGGGAATGGCGAATTGGCCTTGCGGTCGGGCACGGTTATGATGAGGGCATGACTGTGGCCAATGGCCTCACTCTCCTGCGTGGACTGCTGCTGGCGCCCACGGTGTGGGCTGTGTTGGCAGACCGGCTACCGTTGGCGTTTGCTCTCTTGGTTATCGCGGCGGGAACAGACGTCCTCGACGGCCTTGCGGCACGTCGCTTCCACAGGGAGACGCAACTGGGAAAGTGGCTCGATCCCTTCATGGATAAGCTCTTCTATGTGGGACTGCTTGCGGCTTTGGCGCATGTGGGGCGGATTTCCTGGACGGCGTTTGGCCTGTTCTTGGCCCCGCAAGCGGGCATAGCCATAGGAGCGGTGGTGTTCTGGGGACAGCGACAGCGGTTTGGGGCCCGCTGGCCGGGGAAGATGGCTGCTTCACTGACCGCGGGGGCAACGGCGTTAGTGCTCCTCACGGACTGGGGGGTGTGGGTCCTGTGGGGGGCGATAGCGACCCAGTTCATCGCGGGGGTGTCCTACCTTCAGGTGCGAGCCAGGGAGCGAAGGCTTCCGGAGGAGGGGCCTCAAGCAACAGGCGCTTCCCCGTGCGAGGATGCGTGATGCCCAACCGCCAGGCGTGGAGGAAGAACAGGCCCTCTCCTGCGCCGTAGACTCTGTCTCCCAGAACAGGATGGCCGATGGCCGCAAGATGGACTCGGATCTGATGGGTTCGCCCGGTGTGCGGGTGGACCGCGAGCAGCGTGCGATCGTCGGCGCGGCGGAGCACGGTGATGTGGGTGGTAGCAGAGCGGCCCGCGGGGCTCACCGCCATTCGCCATGGGCGGTGAGGATCGCGACCGATTCGACCCTCTACAGTACCCTCGTCGGCGTCCAGCGTCCCTTCCACCACGGCCAGGTACGTCTTGTCCACGGTGCGGTGCCTGAACTGTTCTGCTAGGGAACGGTGTGCATGTTCGTTGCTCGCCAGTACGAGAACTCCGGTGGTGGGGGCGTCTAGGCGGTGTACGACTCCCGGGCGGTTCGCCGGTCCTCCGGCGAGTGGGGCAACTGCTAGCAGGGCGGTGACGACGGTCGGTTGCCGGTCGGCCATGGCCACGGGGTGGACGGGCATCCCCTGAGGTTTGTTGACCGCTACCAGGTCGTCATCTTGGTACAAGATGGGCAGTGGACTGGGAGTAGGCTGCAGAGCGCGTCCCTCCCAGGACACCTCCACCGTTTGAGCTGCGCTCACCCGGCGGCTCGGCGAGGGAACAGCGTCGTCGAGCTTCACGTGCTCCTCCTTCACCAGCGCACGCGCGTAGGAGCGAGGTATCCCCAGGCGACGGGCGACCAAGCGGTCGATCCGTTGACCCTCCTCCTCGGGGAGCACGGACAAGCGATCTGTACGGCGGGAACCCTTTGTGACCATGGCACGGGGTAAGTATAATGGCAAAACATGGTCATGTTCCCGGAAAAGATGGATTCGTTGCTCCGTGAGGGCACTGCGAGCGCCGGGGTGGAGTTGTACCACTGGGAGCTCTCTGGTGGCGAGGGCCAGGGGCGGCTGCTGGTGTACATCGACACCGCGGATGGGGTGACCAGTGCGGATTGCGAGCGAGCCAGCCGGGCCATAGAACGGGTCCTCGATCGTGAGGAGACTCTGCGAACTCCGTACATGCTTGAGGTCTCCTCTCCGGGTATTGAACGGAGCCTGTACGAGCTGTGGCACTATCACCGCGCCGTGGGGAAGATGATCCGCGTGCGGCTTCAGCGGCCACGGGAAGGGCAGAGGAACATGGTCGGACGTCTTGACGGGCTTAGCGGCGAGACAGTAACTATGGATGTGGACGGGGAGACTGTTGAGCTTCCCCTGGCCGAGGTGGCCCGGGCCCAAGTCGTCTTCGAGCCGAAGCGGGAGGGACGATGAACATCGACTTCCTGGAGGCCTTGGAGGAAATGGCCCGGGAGCGCGGTATCGACAGGGAAGCGGCTTATGTAGCCATGGAGCGAGGGATAGCTGCAGCATATGCCCTTGAGTTCGGGAGCACTCCCGAGCACGTGTCCATCGATAGGAATTCGGGAGATGTTAAAGTAGACGGCGAGCGGCTGATCTGGGAGGACCTAAGCCGCATTGCCACGCGCCGGGCGGAAGAGGTGTTTCGCCAGGAGATCCTCAAGCACCGGCGGGAGATTCTGTACGACATGTACTCGGAACGGGTGGGGGAAATCCTCAACGGGTCAGTCCACCGCTTTGAGGGGCGCAGCGTGTGGATCAACCTCGGGGAGGCCGAGGCGTTCATGCCCGAACGGGAAAGAATCCCCGGCGAGCGCTACGTCCCCGGCCGTCGGCTGCGGGCGTACCTGTACGAAGTGGAGAGAACGCAGGGGGATCCGCGGCTGTTCGTCTCGCGAGCACACCCGCAGTTCGTGGCCAAGCTGCTCGAGCTGGAGGTTCCGGAGGTTGAGCAGGGTTTGTTGGAGGTGGTGGAGGTGGCTCGCATCCCCGGGGTGCGCAGCAAGGTGCTCGTGCGAGGGTTGGATCCGCGCATCGACCCTGTGGGAACCTGTGTGGGGGCTGGGGGAAGCCGCATCCGCTCAGTTTCTCGGGAGCTGTCCGGGGAGAAGGTGGACATCATCCGTTGGAGCGAGGAACTGCGAGACATAATTCGTGGCTGCTTGGCGCCGGCCAGCGTCCGGGCGGTGGAAGTGGACGAAGAGGCGCGAGCGGCGACTGTGACTGTGCCGGCCAACGAGGTCTCGCTCGCCATCGGCCGTGACGGGCAGAGCGTTGAACTGGCCGCCAAGCTGACCGGATATAGCATCCAGATCCGGACGCCGTCCGGAGATGAAGTACAGGCCCCGTAACAGGCGGCCCTGGCGCGGGCGCCTGCTCGATGGGATCGTCTATCTGTCGCGACGGCAGGCTCTGGCTGTGGTCGTCGTGGTGGGCGTGTTGGCGGGATTGTCGCTGTACTACGTCCGCGATCTCCCGATCCGCAGTTCTTATCTGGACCTCCTTCCCAAGGGCGACCCACTGGTGGAGAGCTACCAGCGCAAGCAGGAGGAGCTGGAGGGAGTGGACTATATGGCTGTACTCCTCACCCTGCGCTCCCCTTCGGAAGACACGGCGGACCGCAGGGCGCTGCTCGCCGGGGCCGCTGAGCGACTGCTCCAGGAACTCGATCATCCGGAGATCCGTATGGCTTCGTACCGGGTGGGAGAGGGTCTGGACATTCCGGAAGAACTCCTCCTGTTTTGGGCATTGGCTCCCGAGGACATCGCTCGTCTGAGGGAGATCGCCGAGCAGATACTCCACATTCTGCCGGTGCCTCCGCAGGGCGATGGGGGGCGACTGGACATTGTATCCCGAGTGGAAAACGTGGAGGGGCTCCCGGAACCTCAGACCAGACTGGAATACGACCAGCTGATCTCTGCGCTTTCGCGACTGGTTCGCACAGGGTGGTCCGGGCTGGACACATTGGACAGGCTGCCTGAGGTTCAGCCATTGCTCGACGAGGCTGTTCAGCTCATCCGGACTATTCACGAGCGACCGCCTCCGCCGGAGGACGGGGAGCCTCTGTTCTCCCGTGACTCTGCGCGGCTTGTGCTGCAGGTCTTTCCTCAGCGGCCGGCTCATGAGTCCATCGACTACAACAAGACGATCACACGGCTGGTGCGCGAAGCCACCGCCCGGGCGGAGCTGGACGAGATGGGAGTGCTGGCCGATCTGACGGGGATCTACGTTGTCAGTACGGAGGCGGACGAGATCATCCGGCAGGACATGTACCTGACCACCATTATCTCCTCTGCCGGTGTGCTGATTATCTTGCTGGTCACTTTCTCCAGCTTCTTCTTGACCGTGGTGGCCTTGGTGCCGATGCTCGTATCGGCCCTGTTTACCATGGCTTGGGCCCGGCTGGCGGTGGACGGGTTCAACCTGGTGACCGCTTTCCTCCCAGCCTTGGTGCTGGGATATGGAGTTGACTTCACAGTGCACCTTCTGGCTCGCTACGCCGAGGAGAGAGCCACAGGGCACTCGGTCGGCCAAGCAACGGCAACAGCCATCTATCGCAAGGGGGCTGCGTCGTTGACCGCGGCCCTTACGACGTGTGGCGTGTTTTTGTGCCTGCTCGTATCTCGCTCTCCGGCTATGGCAGAGATGGGGATCATCATGGGAGTGGGAACTATCGTCGCCTATGTGGCAGCAATGCTCCTCACTCCCAGCTTGGTTGTCCTGGCATACGTTACCTTTCGTCGGCGGTTTCGGGAGGTCGTCCCGCGGGGGCAGTCTCTGTTTCGGCGCGGGTACCGCCACCTCCTGGTGCAGCGGAGGGCGGTGGTAAGCCTTTTCCTCTTGGCCACCCTGGCCATGGTATATCAGGCCGGCCAAGTGGGGTTCGAGTTCACGTCGGCCGAACTCGCCCCGACAACGCGGGCCAAGCAGGTCGGCGAGGAAATCGTGGGGGAGTTCGATGTGGAGCTTCCGCTTGGCGACTATTTCGTGTTCTTCCCCGAATCGCCGGCGCAGCTGTCGGCACTGGAACAGCTGCTCAATGAACAGCCCACGGTGCAGGCCACAAGATCGGCACGATATCTCCTCCCGCAAGAGTTGTTGCGCGGCCGGGCGTCCGTGGTGGATTTGCCGGTTTACGAGACGCACGAGGCGCTTGTGGGGCTGCAGGCGGCTATGGAGGGGTTGCCGGACATCACTTCCGCCGCTCAAGCTTGGGTGGCCGGGCTGTCCCAGCTGGAACTCAGAGCCGTGCTCTCTGGATGGGGACGGCAAGCACGTGACCTTTCTGCCGTCAGCGGGGAGCTCATTGAGTTGTTGGAGGAGCTGGAGGAGCTGAACCCCGAACAACTGCTGCCCCTGATTGCGGCTATGCAAGATGATCTGGCTGTGGTGCGCTCGTTTGTGGAGGGAGTGGAGGGGCTCCCTCCGGAAGAGGAGCTGTTGGCGCAGCTGATGGAGATCCTCCCCGCGGAACTGCGCGGACAGTACTACACCCCCAGAGGACGGTATGTCCTCCGCGCCCAGATGAGTGCCGATATCTACGGTACGGAGGAGCTGAGAGAGTTCGTGTCTTGGGCCCGTGGGGTGGACGTAGAGTACTTTGGGCTGCCAGAGATTCAGGTGCACCTCGAGTCGTACATGAAGCGGGACTTCCTTATCTCAACAGCTCTTGCGGCGTTTTTGATTACGGTCTTGGTCTGGCGTAGCTTGCGCACCTTCTCCGAAGGAATCCTCGCTCTGGCGCCACTTGTCATCGGGTATGTATGGATGTTGGCGGGCATGCACGTGCTCGACATATCGTTCAACTTCACGAACATCGTGGTGTCCCCGCTGTTGATAGGGATCGGAGTGGACTCGGCGGTGCACATTTTGCACCGCATACAGGAAGAGGGGGCCGGAGGTCCGGGGGCGGTGGCGCGGGGAGCATCGTCTTCTGCAGTTCCAGTGGCCGTTACCTCCCTGGCAACCATGCTCGTCTTTGGGGCGCTGATAACCGCCGGTACCCCGGGGCTACGGTTGCTAGGTACTTCAGCTTTGATAGGCTTGGGCTTTACACTCTTGGGAAGCCTTGTATTCCTTCCAGCGGCCAGCCTGTGGGTTGAGCGCCGCCGCCGCGGAGACTAAAGTCAGGAATCCTAGGACGGTCGGTTAGCGCCCGAGGAGGGGGATGTACGTGCTCATCAGCGCGCTCATTGCGTCTATCACGCTCCTCCTGGGGTTGGCCGGCGGCATCTTGATCGTTGAACTCCGTAACAAACTCGTGGGGCGACGCGCGGATGCGCTTTTGGAGGCGGCCCGTGAAGAGGCCGAGCACGCGCGAAGAGAGACGCTCCTTTCCGCACAGCAAGAGATACAGGAGGCACGTGAGCGAGAAGAGGAGCGCTTGCGCCGCAAGGAAGCAGAGCTTGAGCAGATGGCGGAACGGGTTTTGCAGAAAGAAGAACGGTTGGTGGCCCGTAGCAGCCATTTGGAGATGCTGGAGGATTCTCTGCGCAAGGACGAGGCGGAACTCCAGCGCACGTTGGAGGCGGGCCAACAGTTGTTGACGGAACAACGGTCGCTGCTTGAGAGGCTGTCCGGTTTTAGCCAGGAGGAAGCGAAGGAGTATTTGCTGAAGCTTGTGGAGTCGGAGTCGGAGCGATACTTCGCCAAGAAGATAGGGGAGGTCGAGCGCCGGGCGAAGCAGGACGCCGAGCGCCGGGCACGCAGGGCGCTGGCCAATGCGGTACAGCGCTACGCTGTGGATTATGCTGAGGAAGCCACTGTGACCTCCGTTCCTCTTCCCAGCGATGACTTCAAAGGGAGGATCATCGGTCGCGAAGGCCGTAATATACGTATGTTTGAGGCTGTCACCGGAGTGGAGGTGTTGGTCGATGACACCCCGGACGTAGTGGTGTTGTCCTCATTCCATCCCATTCGCCGAGAGGTGGCACGTCTGGCTTTGGAGCGTCTGCTGGAGGACGGGCGCATCCATCCAGCCCATATAGAGGAGAAGGTCCGTAAGGCAAAGGGACGGGTTGAGGAGCTGATCCAGGAGCATGGGGAGCGTGCGGCGTTCGAAGCGGGCGTCGATCTTCCCCCTGAGCTGCTTGCCCTCCTGGGCCGGCTGCACTTTCGCACCAGTTACGGGCAGAACCAACTGCAGCACTCCCTGGAGGTAAGCTTCTTGGGCCGCTTGTTGGCCCAGGAGATCGGCATTGATCCCGAACCTGCGAAGCGGGCGGGTCTTCTGCACGATATCGGTAAGGCCGTGGACCACGATGTGGAAGGGCCACATGCCCTGATCGGAGCGGACTTGGCCAGGAGGTATGGCGAGCCTTGGCCTATTGTCAACTCCGTGGCTGCACATCACGAAAACGTCGATCCGGCAACTATAACGGCGGTCCTGATCCAAGCGGCAGACACGCTGTCTGCCGCGCGGCCCGGGGCCCGCAAGGAGACGTACGAGCGATACGTGCAGCGACTGGAGGAACTGGAGAAGCTCTGCCGCTCGTATCCCCAGGTCAAGGAGGCGTTTGCTTTGCAGGCCGGCCGGGAGGTGCGGGTGATGGTGAAACCCGAGAACACCTCCGATGACATGGCCGCCAAGCTGGCGTATGATGTGGCACGCCAGATTGAAGAGCAGATCAAGTATCCCGGCGAGATAAAGGTTACGGTGATTAGGCAGTCCCAGTATGTGGAGACAGCACGTTGAGCTGAAGGAGGCGAACGTGAGCACACTGAAGGTCGCGTCAGGTTCCGACCCAAGCGCAGCGGCAGGGGCAGTGGCGAACACGATCCGTGAGGAGGGGACCGCCGAGATTCAGGCCATCGGGCCGAAGGCGGTGAACCAGGCGGTAAAGTGCGTAGCAATCGCTCGTGGCTACGTGGCGCCCAGTGGCTTGGACTTGTTCTTTGTGCCTTCCTTCGTGGATGTGGAGATCAACGGGGAGATGAAGACGGCGGTGCGGCTCACCGTGCGATCGCGAACTCCGGTGGCCAGGCTGAAGCCGCGGACGCGACAGGGAGGGACAGTACCTGAAGAGGGAGAAATCTAGACCCTGGACCACCGCCCTACGGACGTTCGCCCAGGTCGGGCAGCTGGGGTTTGTGGTGGTGGGGGGAGTGCTTGTCGGATACGGTTTGGGGTACGGGGTCGATCTTCTAGTCGGCGGCCGGTTCGGTCAGCTGATAGGGATCATTGTGGGCTTGGCTTCGGGGATATGGTCGGCTTGGAAGCTTGTAGCCCGTACCCTGTATGACCATGGGGGTGACGAAGACAGATGAACCGGTTCTTCCATCGCTACCGGAAGGCAATTGTGTGGACGGTGGCCATCGGGTTTGCCTTGAGCATATTTGGGATGGGAATGCTGCAGCGTTTCTCTCCCGCCGAGCCTGGGACTGCTGAGGAGACGATCGTTTCGGTAGCGGGACGGGAGTTGACCAGACAACAACTGGGGGAGCGTTATGAACGCCTAGTGAATCAGTACATCCAGATGTACGAGATGTACGGCCTCGACTTCACCAGGGAGCTACGGGGAGCCGATGGCTCGTTCCGCAGGCAGCAGCTGGTGGCTGAGGCCACTGAGAACTTCATCAGAACGGCGCTGTTGGCTCAAGAGGCCAGGCGCCTTCGCATAAGTGTCCCCTCTCAGGAAGTGGACGCGGCGTTTGACCAGCAATACGGGCAGTACTTGGAGCAGGTGGACGGAGACGAGGCCCTGTTGGAGCAGTACCTGACGGTTCAGGGGATGACCTTGCAGGACTTCCAGCGCGAGCTGCGGGCCGCGGTGGAGCGGGAGCTGGAGAACGAACGGCTGCGGCGCACAGTTGTGGGGGAGATCGAGCCCACCGAGGAAGAGCTCGAGGAGTACTACGCCGAGCACCGAGAGCGGTACAGGGAAGAGCCGGAGAGGATTAGGGTCGGCTACATCCAGGTCCAAGATGCAGCCCTCGCTGATAGACTGTTGGCAGAGGTGGGCGCCGAGGACGCTGACTGGTCCGCTTTGGCAGAGGAGCACTCTCTGCACGAGGAGACCCGTGAGGCTGGGGGGGAGACGGACTGGTTCAGCTATGGAGAGTCGGGGCTCTCCTCTCAGGTGGAGTCGGTGGCCTTCGACCTGGAGGTGGGGCGCATCACCCTGGTGGGCGAGGGCGACTACCAGCACATAGTGAAGCTGCTGGAGCGCCAGGGACCTGTGTATGCCCCGTTGGAGGATGTCCGCGACGAGGTCCGCGAAAGCTACGTCGCTGAACAGCGTGAGAGGAAGTGGGACGAGTGGTACCGGGATCTGCGCCGGGCGGCCAACGTGGAGATCAGGGACCTGCTGGTCAAGGCTTTTGTGTCCTATAGACAGGACAACGAGGCGGGGTTGGAGGTTCTGGAGCAGTCGTATGACGCCGGGGAAGTCGTTGACCTCAACGTGCAGTTCTACCTTGGCCGCATGCATGAGTCTGTGAGGAATGATGCTCTGGGTCGGGTGAGCCAGCTGGAAGAGTTGGACGAGCCGAGCGCGGAGGAAGAATCCCGGCTGGAGGCGGCACGGGAAGCAGCAGCGAGACACCGGGAGGCGGCGCTGGACTACTACCTGAGGTTTGCCGGGACAGGGGAGGCAGACGAGTCGGTGTTGCAGAGGATTCTCAGCCTGGATCCGGACCAGACCATCGCCCGCTATCGGATGGGCGAGGTGTACCGCGAGCAAGGCGAGTATGTGCAGGCCCGAGAGCAGTATGAGCGCGCTCTGGAGGTAGACCCTGATTTCGTGGGCGCGTACGTCGGACTGGGGGACGTGGCCATGGCTGAGGGGCTGTTCGGGCGTGCTACGGGGTATTACGAGGAGGCCTTGGACAGAGATCCCGACAGCCTAAGTCTCAAGGTCAAGCTGGCGGGAGCTCACTTGGGAGACGGCTCCTTCGACCGGGCAGAGGAACTCCTGCAAGAAGTGTTGGCCGAGGACGAGCGTAACGTGACCGCGCTGACCCTCATGGGCGACGTGCTGATGGAGAAGGGCGACGCTGCAGGTGCCTTGGAGAGGTATCAGGCGGCATTCGCCAGGAACCCCACGTCGCAGGTTCAGCTGAAGCGTGCTCGCGCGCTGGCCGCGGTGGGCAGAGAGGCGGATGCTGAGGCGGCCTTCCGCGACCTGACAAGGCAGTTCCCCTATCGCCCTGAGGGGTACGTGGGGCTGGGGGATATCTACCGCGAGCAAGGGGAAGACGAGCGCGCAGTGGAGCAGTACAGGTTGGGATTGCGTCAGGCTCCGGACGTCGGGACCCGGGAGGAGATAGCTCGCAGGATCGTGGAGTTGCGCCCCGATGACGTGGACATGCGCTTTCGCCTAGCCGGATTCCTTAGAGACCAGGGAAGAACAGCCGCCGCCATGGAGCAGTACGAGATGATCATAGAGGTGGACCCCGGCAACATACACGCCTTCCTCGGCCTGGGTGACGGGTACATGGCCCAGGGCGGGTATGACGAAGCGATCGAGCAATACGAGAGGGCTCTAGGCGTGGCGGAGTCGCGTGCGGAGAAGCTGGCAGTGTATGACAAGCTGGTCGCCGGGGACGAGGAGAGAGTAGGGTCCGAGGAGCCGTTGACCGCTGTCGGCCTGGAGGCACTGTGGCAGAGGGCGTTGCTGCGCCACGAGGCGGGGGAAGTGGAACGGGCTCGCAGCGACCTTCAGCGAATCCACAATACAGATCCTGGGTTCCGGGCAGATGAGCTGGTGCCCCTCCTCGACGAGCTGGGAGGCGAGGTGAGGTCTCCTGAGGAGGAGCTGGATGAGGGAGAGAGCCCGGGTTCGGATGAGGACGGCTCCGTGGACCAGGAGTGAACCAGTGGGGAGAGAAGGCCAGGCGCTGCAGGAACTGGTAGATGTGGTCGCTCACCTGAGGGGTCCCCACGGCTGCCCCTGGGACAGAGAGCAGACTCACGAGAGCCTTGTGCCATACCTCCTTGAGGAGGCGTACGAGGTCGCGGAGGCCCTGCGCGGCGCGGAACCGGACAAACTGAAGGAAGAACTCGGGGACCTGTTGTTGCAAGTGGCTCTGCACGCCCGCATCGAGGATGAGCAGGGACGGTTCTCTCTGGCTGATGTTGCCGACGGGCTGAAGGAGAAGCTGATCCGCCGGCATCCACACGTCTTCGGGGACGCGGTGGCCCGGGATGCTGCCGAAGTCCGACGGCGCTGGGAGGACATCAAGCGGGAGGAGGGGGCGCTACCTGACCTCTCTCGCCCCGCCCTTGTTGCAGCCCGCAAGCATCTGGAGTCCGGTGGAGTTACCCCTGAGGCTCCCCGCAGCGGTTGTTTGAGGATAAACGAGCGCCCCGAGGATCCACAGGGCGCTGTCGGCGAGCTGCTCATGCTGGTAGTGGCTGCAGCTCGCCAGTGGGGGGTCGAGCCGGAGCTGGCTCTGCGTCGGCATTTGCAGACTCTGGGGGCAGGGGAATGAGGGATGATGGGTGGCGTGCCGGGACGCGCCCTCCGAAGGAGGCACAGGTCCTGTGGGTGGAGACGCCAGACTCCGCGATTCACGTCTTGGATGGGATCCTGGCGGCAACGGACGGGCTGGTAAACGTACGCCGGGAGTACACTAGCGAGGGCGACCGTAAGCTGTTCAAGATCTATGTGGCGCCCGGTGCGCTGGATGAGGTGAGCGGTCTCCTGCGAGCACTCGGGCGCCACGTGTATGTGGGTGAGGTACGCGCAGAATCGTGAGGCTACTTCAACCTGATTACACAGCGAGTTCTGTTCACGAGGTGTGTTATGGGGAGTTGTGGTCCGCGGGCGTCCGGGGAGTGGTGTTCGACCTAGACAACACACTGTGTGGGTGGCGAGAGGATGGGCTCGGGGAGGAGGCAGAGGGGCTCCTCCGGAATCTGCACAGAAACGGCTTCAAGGTGGCGATCCTCTCCAACGGGCGGCTGTCACGGAGGAAGAACCTGCTGGAGAAGCTGAGTCGGCTGAAGGTGCCGGTGGTGTGGCCGGGAAGGAAGCCTTGGCCGTGGGGCTTTCGCCGTGCGCTCTCGGCGATGGGTCTCCAGCCCCATGAGGCGGCTATGGTGGGGGACCAGACGTTCACGGACGTCCTCGGGGCGCGTGTGGTTGGGTTGCGGGCCGTGCTCGTCAGGCCGATCAGCGCGCGTGAGCATCCTGCAACTACCCCCCTGCGGTGGCTGGAACGGTTGATCGTGCGCCCATAGATGTGCTGGGGACGGCGGTTGTCCCAGTCGCAACCCCTCGCTAAGATGGAGGGCACGGGCCCGTAGCTCAGGGGTAGAGCAGCCGGCTCATAACCGGTCGGACGCAGGTTCAAACCCTGCCGGGCCCACAGAGAAGGCATGTTGAAGCTGTTTGTGAGTGTGGAAGGCCGTGCGCGAGGGAGTCCTGGGGAGGCGGCGATCGGTGTAGTGCTCACCGATGAGCACGGCGCAGTCGTAGAGCAGTTGAGCGAGCGCATTGGCCGCACGACCCAGAACATGGCGGTGTACAAGGCCCTGATTAGAGGGGCTCATCGGGCCATCGCCTACTCTCCCGAGGAGGCCGTCTTTCTCACGGATAACCAGATGATCGCCAACCAACTCAATGGGCTGTGCCAGGCCAGGGTTCCGCACCTTCTGCACCTAAACCAAGTCGCCCTGGGGCTGCTGTCGCAGCTTCCCAAGTGGCGTGTGAACTACATCGAACAGGACGGAAACAGAGCCGCACAGCGCCTCGCCGGGCAGGCGTTCCGGGAGCACGCCCGTGAGGAGCGGGAGCGAACTGTGCTCCGCCAGCGGGTGGACACCTTCCTTGTGGACCTGTCCGCCGATGAGTTGCGGAAGGTGTTGGCGTACGTGCGGAGCCTGTCCTCTGCAGAGGCACAGTAGTGAGGATTGTCCTGCAGCGAGTGAAGGGGGCCGCAGTCCGCTCTGACTCTCGAGAGCTCGCACGCATTGGTCAGGGCTATGTGCTGCTCGTGGCTGTAGGGCGTGCCGACGAGGAACAGGAGCTCGCCCTGTGGGCGCGGAAGATCCCGGAGCTCCGCGTGTTCCGGGACAGCGACGGTCGGATGAGCAAGAGCCTGCGGGACGTAGGGGGAGAAGTCCTGTGTGTGTCTCAGTTCACTTTGTACGGCGATTGTCGAAAGGGGCGCCGCCCGAGTTTCTCCCACGCTGCCCCTCCGGAGGAGGCCCGGGGGAGGTTCGACCGATTTGTGGAGCTCCTGCGAGGGGAAGATGTCACTGTCCGAACAGGCGAGTTCGGAGCGATGATGGAGGTGGAGTTGGTCAACGACGGGCCGGTCACCTTGATACTGGACCGTGGTGAGGGACAATAGCTCCCTGGAAGGAGGTAACGATGGCTGCTGTACCCAAGACACGACGATCGCACAGAAGGGTACGTACCAGGCGTGCCCACTGGCGCACGCCCTTGGCTCTGGCGGGGGAGTGCCCTCACTGTCATGAGCTACGTTTGCCGCATCGTGTCTGCCCTCACTGTGGTTATTACAACGGCAGACAGGCTGTAGAGATTAAGTCCAAGGAGAAGTAGCTTCTTTTTACACCTCTTCAGCCAACGGCCGCCCTTCCACAAGCAAAATGGGCAAGGCGAGTATGACCAGGGCCGCCCCGGCCAAGAACGGGGCCTGGTAACCGAATGAGTCGGCGAGATATCCTCCGGTCAGCGCCCCAATAACGTTGCCCAGACCGGCCAGGGCGTTATACATTCCTAGGCTCTGACCCTTCAACCCTGGTGGGGCTAGCCTGGACACTACGGCGGTGGACGCAAGCTGGAAGTAAGACCAGGTAACGCCTGCCATCCCGAACAACACCGGCACTGCCCACCCGCCTAGCACTGTGCCCACTCCGGCCCACCCCACGAACGCCACGCCCCGCACAAGGAGCGCCAACGCCACGGCCGGGCGGTGTCCCCAGCGGGTTACGGCCCGGCGGGCCCAGCCGAACGCCAGTACGCTTATCGCGTGATGCACAAGGTAGGCAGCATATACGAGCTCGCTGGGCCACTCCAGAACTGAGCGGAGGAAGACCGGGAGAAGCACAAACACCATGCTGAAGCCGGTGAAGGCTAGCAGGGCTCCGTAGTACCACAGCGCCAGGTCGGGGCCGAGAGGGGAGCGCCCTTGCAGGAACCTCACCAACTGCATTGGGCTGAGTAGGTGATACAGGTGAGCCGGAGCATAGCGGAAGCGCTCATAGAGAAGCGCGCCAGCCGTAATGGCCATGCCGCGAAAGGAGCGAGCGGAGATGTGGAGCGGAGGTTCGCGCACCCACAGTGTGGCCAACACAGTGGCACACACGGCCAAACCAGAGATGCCGACACCCAGCGAGCGAAGCCCCCACCCCTCGCCTACTAGGGGCAGCAGCAGACCCGTCCAAGCCGCTCCGAGGGCAAGACCTCCGGTCCAACCCAGCCCGCTGTAGACGTTGAACCTGCCGATTTGCTGCTCCCAGTCAGCTCTGGGATTCGACTCCATGATCAGCAGCACTGCTACCGTGACTGAGGCCATCCACGCCAGGCTGACGAAAGCGTTCAGGTAGAGAAGATGGCTTATCTGGTTTAGAAAGGGGAAAGCAGCGTAGGCCAGGGCCAGGCCGCCGAAGCTGAACACGATCATCGGCCGGCGGCGCTGGGTCCGGTCTGACAGGCGTCCCCACAGCAGGCTGGCCAGGACGCCGACGGCGCTGGCCACGGACGCCAACTGGCCCACTTCCCGCGGCCCTCCGCCGAGGAAGTAGACGTACAGCGGGAGCAGGGGGGATGCGGCTCCCGCTACACTGTTGGCGGCGAAGAACGACCAGTACCAGTGTTTCTGCCTCACAAAGTCCTCCCCAGGCCACGGATTGAGGCCAGGCTTTCTTCGATGCCGCTGACCTCGGGCAACTCCAACACCACCGCTCCCTCGTAGCCCGCTTCGTCCAGCGAGGCAAGTGCCCTCTTCCAGTTCAGGTTTCCCTTTCCGAGGGGTAGGTGTTCGTCCTGCTGGCCATTGTTGTCGTGCAGATGAACGTGAATGAGGTGCTGTCCCAGTGCCTGTACGTACTCTGCCGGGTCTAACCCCAGAGTATGCATGTGCCCTAGGTCGAGACAGGCGCCAAGTTCGGGAACCTGACGCAGAAAATAGAGGTGTTCCTCGGGAGAGCGGACAAGGTCTTCTCCTTTGCCCCGCTGCTTGTTCTCCAGTGCTAGGTGTATTCCATTGGCTGCCGCGCGCGCCGCGAGGATCTGCAACCCAAAGCTGAACCGCCGAATGGCCGCTTCGCAGTAGGGGGGCGGATATTCATGAGAGACGGAGCCGGGATGCACCACCAACACAGTGGCCTCCAGCGAGGCGGCGAGGTCCACGCAGGAAGAGAGCTCAGCCCACGCAGCGGCCTCCAATGCGGGAACGGCGCTTGCGGGATTGAGATCGTGTAGTGGGGCGTGCAGGGAGGCCTGTAGTCCCGCGTCGCGGAGGAGGCGACGTAGCCGGCGCGTGCGAGCGGGGGGCAGCGTCAAGGGGTGGGCAAACCCGGGTTCGGCGCGGATCTCCAGCAGGGCAGCACCGGCCGCCACTGCCGTTTCTATCCACTCCTCCGGGGTAAGCAGGGGGCCAAGGAACGCTGTAATTCCGAGGTGGAAAGTGGGCACGTCAGCGCATGTGCAGGCCGCCGTTGACGCTGACCGTTTCCCCGGTAATATAGCCGGCCTCTTCCGAGCAGAGGAACGCGATCAGCGCGGCGATCTCATCCGGTTCGCCGGCACGTCCCAACGGGACCTGCCGAGCGATCTTCTCCGGCTGCTGCTCCAGGACCTCTCGGTTTATGTCAGTGGCGGTGTATCCTGGGCACACTGTGTTCACGGTGATCCCATGAGAGGCAAGTGCAAGAGAGAGGGAGCGAGTCACTCCTAACAGCCCGGCTTTGGCGGCCGAGTAGTGCACGCCGTGGGCGGAGCCAGTAAGCGCCCGAAGCGAGGATACGTTCACTATGCGCCCGAACCCCGCTTCCTTCATGTAGGGCACGGCAACTTGGGCGCACAAAAACGGCGAGGTCAGGGCAACTTGGATCATCATGTTCCAGTCCTCTAGGGACACCTCTTCCCAGGGAGTGCGTTGCACGTACCCGGCGTTGTTCACCAGCGCGTTAAGGCCGCCCAGGGCTTCGGCGGCGCTCCTGACCAGTTCCCGCGCCTGCTGAGCGTCGGCCAAGTCCGCCTGCAGAACAACGCTCCGGCAACCGATTCTTTCTACTTCTGCCGCTGTCTCCTCGGCGTCCTGGCGGCTGCTGCGAAAGCTGAGTGCCACGTCATAGCCCCTGCGGGCAAGGCGAACGGCTGTGGCTGCTCCGATGCCCCGTGAACCACCGGTGACCAGTGCGCGAAGTCTCATGTGTCCTCCTTATATCAAGTTCCGAACAGACGGTCCCCTGCGTCCCCCAGGCCCGGTAGTATGTACCCATGCTCGTCGAGTTGTCGGTCCAGGGCCGCGGCATAGATCGGAACTCGGGGGTGGGTGCTGCGGAATGCCCTTACCCCCTCCGGCGCAGCCACCAGGCACAGAAAACTCACGTCGGACGCACCGCGTTCCTTGACCATGGACACCGCGTGGGCCGCAGTCCCGCCTGTTGCCAGCATCGGGTCGACCACGATCACCAGAGCGTCCGTGAGGTTGGGAGGCAGCTTGACATAGTACTCCACCGGTTGCAGTGACTCGGGGTCGCGAAACACGCCGATGTGTCCGACTCTTGCATTGGGAATGAGCGATAGAACGCCGTCCAGCATCACAATCCCTGCCCGCAGTATCGGCACCAGCACCACCGGCCTGGCCAGCTCTCCCCCTTGCGCGCTCTCCAATGGGGTCTGTACCTGTACCTCGCGCAGGGGAAAACCCCGAGTGATCTCGTACACCATTAGAGCAGTCAGCTCTTCCAGGATAACCCTGAACTGGAAGCGCTCAGTGTTTCGATCGCGAAGTTTGGTGAGCTTCGCTTGTATTAGCGGGTGGCGTACGATAGTGATGTTGTCCATGGCCACCGAGTAGGGTATCCGCTTGCCGCGCGCCTGCAAGCGCTAAACTAGCGCTCGGTAGCGGTGGCGAGCCCCTTGCATGCTGTCTGTGTACTGGGCCCACAGTTTCAATGATTTATACAGCGATGCCACCAGCCAGCGGCGCACCGGATCAGGTGCCCCCAGCTTGGCATGCACTGCTGCACAGAACCCGTCTCCGGGAGGCCTGCCGTCCACCCAGCGACCCAAGGCGCGCAGGACTCCACGCATCCACACCAGCCGTCCGGGGTCGAGGTGTGGTGCCTCGCGCAGAGCACCCCTGCACACAACGATCGTGGGCAGCTCTTCAGCGGCGATGCTCCGTGTCAGCCGTTCGAGGTTTGCCGACACGTTGAAACAGCAAGGGTGGCGGAGCACGGCGGTGAGCGGAGCATCGTCCCCATCGGCCAACGCGCGGGCAAGGCTGCTCTGCGTTTGCTCTGCCCAGCGCTCCAAGGTGGCATCAAGAGCTGCTCGGCCTTGTCCTACCGCGAGAACCCCCTCGCCGGCGGCCAGCGCGGCTTCCGGATCCGGACAGCGGGCGGGCATGTCGGCCAATGGCCCGTTGAGCTTGCCACCGTGGGCCCAGCGTACCAGTGACCTCCCCCAGTACTCCAGAGATCGCTGCACTCTGAGCGGCACATCTCCGCACCCCCCCACGCGGGGGTAGGCGCGGCCCATACCTATCATCCCTATCACCTGCTCCAAACCGTCCGGGAAGCGATGTGCGCAGGGCTCGAAGCCCCAGCGGGGCATCAAGTCTCGCACGGCCAACGCCCACCGCGGGAGGTCTCCTGTCTGCTCAGCTAGGCTGTTCAGGTACAGAATCTCCTCGTCGAAATCCTCGCGCCCTGCTATTCCCGGCGCTTCCCACCATTCCATCAGTCGTTTGTCAGTTACTTTCATCTCGGCACCTCGCCAGCGCGCCACCCGGGCGCCGCGGTCAACCACCGTGGGCGACCTGGAGTTCAGGGACCAGAATGTACGGGCTTTCGTACTCGGGAAGCCTTACGGTATTGTGGCTGACCCTCGCCTTGTGGAAGTCCTCGTAGATGTTGCCGGCCACCATCACGCCGTGGAGCCGCCCTCTAACCTGTCCATTCTCCACGTGGTAGCCCAGGGCCTGGACCGAGAAGTTGCCCTGGAGGTAATTCGCCGAATGGAAGCCCATGCCGCCGTAGATCAACAACCCCTGCTTGACACTGCCCAGGAGGTCACGCCACTCCGTGTCACCGTTCGCTATGGTCAACCTGGCGGGCCACGGGTTGGGGGGGGCCCAGGGGCCTCCGCCGAAGAGTGCCCGTTTGAACCCGTTACCTGAGGACTCCTGGGAGAGGAGAGCCCCTGTCCGGCGGTCTAGCAGGACCCCCTTCAAAACTCCCTCGTCAACCAAAGTACGGTCGCAACATGGAGTGCCCTCGTCGTCAAATGCTCTCTGCAGGGAGTCAGTGGGCGTCAATGGTGTATCCAGTATCGTCAGCCCGTTGCCCAAGATCTGTCGGTCCATCTTCCCTTCCAGGGGCGATGTGTGTTGGTGCAACGCCTCGCCCGATAAGCCTGCCGTCAGGGGCATGGAGAGGAGAAAAGAAGCTTCCGGCGCCAGAAGCACCGGGAGCCTCCCTTGCGGCGGCGTTGAAATCCGGGTTCCCCACGCATACCACTCCAGAAACTCACTGGCGAGCTCTTGCAGGCCTGCAGTAGACTTGTCCAAGAACCTGGTCTTCCACACCCTGCTGCCCGCCTCGGGAAAAGGTGCGTTCACGCTGAGAGTCATGAAGCCACGGTTCTGCTCTCCGTTGAACCCTTCTGTGGTGGCAATCCTCACGATCTCCTGCTGCCTGCTTGCCTGCACAACCAGGGCCAAATCGGAGTGCTCGCGGAGGATCATCCGCTGCACTTCTGCAGCGGTCTCCAGCAACTCCTCGACCTCCAGTGCGCCCTCGTCGGGCTGGAGAGCCTCCGCAACGGTTGCCTGTGGGGCGAAGCGCAGGGGGGCTTCCGCCCCCGCCGT
>PWTL01000062.1 GCA_003562845.1 Candidatus Acetothermia bacterium | reverse complement strand
GACCGAGTACACCACCGCTGGTGAGCAGGGCAAGCTCCCTTCCAAGGCCGCCAGAGCGCATAGTCGACGCCCCCGCCATGTAGTGAGTCAGTTCTTCCTGCAGGGCGGGTTCCCCCCTACGCTGATAGCAAACATGTGCACAGTGTCTTTACAAGGTACACTACTGGGTACTACTGTTTATTAAGGAGGAGGGCGATGCGTTGGGTGAAAGACATGTGCTGCCGCGGTTTGCTGGCCCTGGTCTGCGGGGTATGTGTGCTGCTTGCGGCCGCGCCCTATTGTGCCGCCGATACGCCTGTCTCTCCGGAGATCATCGGCCCGTGCTGGGTCGTCGAGGTCGTGGACGGCGCTACCCTATCGGTACGCCTGCCCGACGATCAGGTGGAGCAAGTGCGGTACATGGGAATCGACGCACCAGAGCCAGCGAACGAGATCCTCTTGGGCAGGGAGGCGCACGAGGTAAACGTAGAGCTCACGGCCGACAGCCACGTGTGGCTGGAGGTGGAGCCAGCGGGCGAGGGCTACCTGCGCCATGCCGGCCAGCTCCTGGCGTACGTGTTCGCCGATGAGGAGCGCACTGAGCTTCTGCAGGAAGAACTCTTGCTGCGGGGGTTGGCCCTCCTCGACAAACGGAATCTCGTCGACCGGGAGCTCTTTCCAGGAGCGTTCCGCGTCCGCTATGCGGATCGCCTCATCGCCGCTCAGATCACTGCCGTTATGTCGCGGAGCGGCTTGTGGGAGCTTCCTGCCTTCTTCCCTGAACGCGATCTCCTGATCGCCGCTGTACGTTTCTGGGGAGATGTGGAGGTCGTATACCTAGTGAACCGCGGAGATCAGGCGCTCGACCTGGCAGGTCCCTGGCGGCTGCTGGACCGCTCGGCATACACGCACTTCCTGGAGGGAAGGCAGGGTCTGCACGTGCTCGAATTCTCCGGCGCGTTCGGCCCGTCCTGTTTTCTCCAACCAGGGGGAGTGTTGAGCATCCTAACGGGGCCGGGCATTAGCGAAGCCGCGCTCCACACCTTGAGTGGCTGCGGCACCGGTCGAGCGCTCTACAGGTGGACCAGGCGCTACGTGTGGGCCAATGCCGGAGACAAAGCCGTGCTCCTCGGGCCCGACGACGAAGTCTGGTGCCGGCTCGAGTACCCCGCACCATGGGAGGAGTGACCCTGCCGACTCGGCTGTCCCCCGTCCAAGAGAACAGGATCATGATGAGAAACCACAGGCCACACGTCTGCAGGTAGGAAAGCGGGTGGCAGACACAGTCAAAGCGCTTCACGCGCAGTCTATGCTAGCACGGGGAACGTCGCCGGACAGCGAGGCCCCGGTGGAGCTAGCCCCAAAGGGTATCATCAACTATGTCTATAGCGAAGGTAGTGGGCTGGCTGGCGATCGGCCTGGTGGTACTGATCACGGCGGGGCCGTTCCTCGTCCCCGTCCCCGCTCTCGAGGGTACTGTGCCTCCTCAGGAGCTCGCAGATTCCGACAGCCGCTTTGTCCGGGCGAACGGTCTCACGGTCCACCACAAGGTAGTCGGCGAAGGAGAGCTGGGATTCCTACTCCTCCACGGCTTCGGGGCCAGCGTCTTCTCCTGGCGAGCGCTTATGGAGCCGCTGGGTGCGTGGGGAACGGCGGTGGCATTTGACCGGCCTCCGTTCGGGCTCACGGAGCGTCCGCTGGCTTGGGACGGGCCGAGCCCATACACGTCGCAGGCCCAAGTGGACCTCGCGGTGGCGATGCTGGACGCTTCCGGGCTGGAGCGCGCGGTGCTCGTGGGGCACTCCGCAGGTGGTACTGTCGCCCTCCAGGTAGCACAGCGCTATCCACAACGGGTGGAGGCTCTGGTACTCGTGAGTCCGGGAGTGGGCCCAGCGGGAGGCCTCCCGCCAATACTTCGCTTCGTGCTTGCCACCCCTCAAGCCCGGCGACTGGCACCGCTTCTCATCCGGAGGGTCCGGGATGACTTCGACGAGACGCTGCAGCAGGCATGGCACGACCCAAACAAACTAACCGCGCAGATCGTCGCCGGCTACGAGAGGCCCTTTCTGGCGGACGATTGGGATCGAGCTCTCTGGGAGCTGACCTTGGCCGCAGGGCCGACAGATGTGCGAAAGCGGCTGGACGAGATAGAGATACCCGTCCTCCTGATCACGGGCGACGATGACCGCATCATCGCCCCCGCTTTGACGGCAGCTCTGGCCGAAGAACTCCTCCGCTCCGAGCTTGTTGTCATCCCCGATTGCGGGCATGTGGCCCATGAGGAGCACCCGGAGGTCGTTCTCCAGGCGATGGAAGCGTTCCTCCTCCAGCACGGCCTTGTCGGCAGAACGGCCCACGAGTAACCTCGGCATGAGGTCGAACGGGCGAGCTGTAGCCGACAAGGGGCCGACCATCTGCCGGGCTCCAAGTGGCAGCGGCAGACCGTCTACCTAGTCATCAGCTCGTGGATCTCCAGTGGCTGTCCCCGCTCCGGCGCACGCACCAGGGAGAGGGCGCCCGTCGGGCAGTGCGAAACGCACACGCCGCAACCCATGCACGTTTGCGGGTTGACCCGCACTCCGTCAGCGCTCATGGTGAGCGCCCCGAACGGACAACGGGGTACGCAAGCCGCACAGGCCTGGCAGAGCCCGGCGTCCAGAACGGCCACGTGGCCTGAGGAGGCAAGCATGGGGACACCGTTGGCCCAAGCCTTCATCGCCCCGCAACAGCAGCGGCAACAGTTGCAGATTGCGTAGAACCGCCCCAGCACAGCGTCCTTGAAGAAGGCATGGTGTACATGTCCACGCTCATGCTCGGCACGGAGGATGTCCACGGCCTCCTTCTGGGTCACCCGGCGGGCCCGGGCCGGGTGGTGGTCGGCCACAAAGCTAGCGAAAGGCTCGCCCACGACCAAGCACACGTCCAGTGGCGTACATGGGTCATCTTGCGCCGCCCGACACGGGCACTCCAAGGCGACAATGTGGTCCGGGCTCCGGAGCACGATGTCTCGCGCCGCTGCGTAGGGGATGACCTGTTCCAGATTGCGGAGGTCGATCTCCACGTTCAACGTTACTAGCTGTTCCGCATTCTGCGTGGTGACGACCTTGCCATGATAGGTGTCGGCAAGGTGCTTCTTCCGAGTCTGTGGATCCGCCTTCCGCGCCTGGCGGCCCACAAGGCGCGCTCCCCAGGCGGACAAGAGCCGAAACGCCCAAGGCAAGGTCGCCGGCCGCGTGGCAGCGCGGATGTAGAAGTACGGCCAGCGCCCGTACACATAACCGTGAAGCAAGTCGCCCAGCCCGTAGCCGGGCACGCGCCTCGCCTCCCCGACAAACGCCCGCGTGGAGCGGCGCACAGGCCAGTCAATGCCCCTGCCGTTCACGGCACCCCCTTAGCCTCTGTTTGGAAGCATAGAGCACGGTCGTCGGGCCGACCAGTCTGCGCTGAGCGAACCCTTCCACTGCTCGGTAAATGAATTCAGTCCCCCCCGTATCTATACAGTATGCCTCCCCGGGCTGAGTATTGCGCCGCGAGCCCAGGCGCCTCCACACGCCGCCAACACGTGTTTCGTTCAGTGGACGGGAGATTCGAGCGTCCCAAGAACGTATGTCGAGAACTGCCCATGCGCTCCTTCCTGCTCCTCGGCTTGGCGCGGTATACTGCATCTACACGCATGACTTACCTTGATCGTGAGCTGTAAGGAGGTGCATATGCGTATTGCAGTGGTGTTGCTGGCGCTGGGGCTGGTCGGGGCCCCCGCGGCAGCCGAGGAGGGGGGGGTGGAAGAGCCACGACTAGAGATCACGGCCACCGGACGCCTCCACCACGCGTTGGAGGAGGGCGTGCCCAAGGTGGGCAGATCGTCGACTCTCACGCGATTGGAAGACAACATGATGATGCGCACGGAGGTTGTGCACTCAAGGCTCGGGTTGGCCGAGCTCCTGGAGAGCTATGCCAATATCCTCGAGGGCGAGGGCTGGGAGCGCATCACCGCGGTGGCCCGTGAACAGGTGGCCTGGAGCGTACACCGCATGTCCTCTCAGGACAGTGAGTGGCTAGCCACAATGACCATCAGCGGGCCACCCGAGGGAGAGCCCCCCTACGGGGTGCGCTTTGTTGCCATAACCGCCCTACTCCAGCACTGGGTCGACTTCCGCTGACTCCCTGTAGCGCGCTGATCGGCGAAGCGATTCTGCGCTATACTCCCCGAGGGAGGGTGACAGATTGTGACTCGCTGTGCTATGTCCTTCGCCGTGACTTCTGTGCTTGTAGTGGCGTTCGTCGCCCCGCTTGCCGCCTACGAACCCGTGGACATTGACGCCCTGCGTGAGGGGCCGTGGGCGGTGGTGTTCGTCGTGCTCCCCGAGCTCCCCGAATGCGAGGTGGCCATCGCCTGGTTGGGCCAACTGCAGTACGCCTACCCCGATGTGAGCTTTCTCGCCCTCAGCCCGTGGATCACCGACGCTCTGGAAGCCGCTGCTTCGCAGGCCGAGCTTCCACTGGCGCTCGACGAGGATGCAAAGCTGGGCATGATCTTGGGGGTGGACGATGTGCCGGCCGTTGTGGCCCTAAGCGAGGGGCGGGTCATCGACCTACTGGTGTGGCCCTTTGAGCAGAGCGATCTGCGTGCCTCGCTCGGCGATCTCGCCGAACAGTCGCTACAGGGCCCCGCCCGACATGTGGGCGAGGAGTTCCCTCTGGGACAGCGCACCACTCTGACAGGGGAGACAGTAGACCTCGACGACTCTCCTCTCCCCCTTCTCCTGTCCTTTTTCAACCCGACGTGCGCACCTTGCTGGGGGGCGGTCTCCTCCCTGGTCGAACTGCGAGAAGAGATAGACGTGCTGTTGGTGGTGATGGCTCCGCAGACGTTGACCGAAGACGACCGGGAGGAACTACAAGGGACAGCACTGACAGCCATCCTGGACGAGGGCGGGGAGCTCACGCAGTCGCTGAGCGTCCGCAGCACCCCGACGTACGCTCTACGGGACGAAAAGGGCATAATCCACTGGGTCCGGGAGGGCGCCGTCGGGCTTGAGCGCCTGCGCAGCGCTGTCTTCGAACTGATGGACGAGGAGAGCTAGACCAGGCACGGGCAGCCAGCCTCCCCGGGAGTCCAGCGGAGCCGTGGGCGACCACATGAGGAGTGAACATGCGCTACGTGAGGCTGGGGCGGTCGGAACTCGAGGTTTCTGCACTCGGCCTTGGAACGCTTCCCCTGGGCGGAGCCTACGGTCCTTGCACCTCCAAGCAGGCGGAGTACGTGATCGGGCATGCGTTGGACCTGGGCATAAATCTGTTCGACACGGCACCGAACTACGGACAGGCTGAGGAGTTGCTGGGGCGCGCCCTCGGGAAGCGACGACGAGAGGTCGTCATCGCCACCAAGGGAGGCACCGCCCGCGATGAAACGGGACGTCTG
>PWTL01000041.1 GCA_003562845.1 Candidatus Acetothermia bacterium | reverse complement strand
TTGAAGCTGGGTACGTGGCAGGGTGTGTACTTCTGTGAGTTCGACGGCCCCCGTCAGCGCAGCCTGTGGCTGTTTGCCGTGAAGAATGACTGAGCGTTGGGCCAATAGCTGCTACCGATGTGGAGATGCACCCTTGACAGTAGCTGATCAGCTCTATAGAATTCTCGACCGGCAGGCCAGTGTAGCTCAAGCGGTAGAGCATCCGCCTTGTAAGCGGAGGGTTGCCCGTTCGACTCGGGCCACTGGCTCCACCAGTAGAGTTGTAGAAGGACAGCAGGAGGGGTACCAAAGTGGCCAAACGGACCGGGCTGTAAACCCGGCGGCATGATGCCTTCGGGGGTTCGAATCCCTCCCCCTCCACCACCTTGCGGGACAGTAACAAAGGGCGGTACACTTGTGTTCAGTGCCCGTGTAGCTCAGTTGGTAGAGCGTTCCGTTGGTAACGGGAAGGTCGGCGGTTCGAATCCGCCCGCGGGCTCCAGGCACGGGTGTGGTCGCTGTCGTTGAGCCGGCGCTCATGCAACGCGAGGAAGACAGACTCAAGGAGGTTGTGCGATGGCGAAGGAGCAGTTTGTACGGACTAAACCACACATCAATGTGGGGACGATCGGGCATATCGACCACGGTAAGACGACCTTGACCGCGGCGATGACTAAGGTACTGTCCATGCAGGGGTTGGCCAAAGCGCGCGCCTACGACGAGGTGGCTAAGGCTGACGCCAAGCTCTTCCGCCGTGACGCGACGAAGATCCTCACGGTGAACGTTGCCCACGTGGAGTACGAGACCGCAGGTCGACACTACGCGCACATAGACTGCCCTGGCCACGCTGACTACGTCAAGAACATGATCACCGGAGCCGCCCAAATGGACGGGGCGATTCTGGTGGTATCTGCAGCTGATGGCCCCATGCCCCAGACGCGGGAACACGTGCTGCTGGCCCGCCAGGTAAACGTGCCGGCGATCGTGGTCTTCCTGAACAAGGTGGACATGGTAGACGATCCCGAGCTGGTGGACCTGGTGGAGATGGAGGTTCGAGAGCTTCTCTCGGCCTACGAGTTCCCCGGGGATGACATTCCAGTGATCCGCGGGTCCGCACTGAAGGCGCTACAGGCGACCGCACCTGATTCGGAAGAGGCGAAGCCCATCTCCGAGCTGATGGACGCGATCGACAATTACATTCCTCAGCCGGAGAGGGAGGAGGAGCGGCCGTTCTTGATGCCTATCGAGGACATTTTCTCCATCAAGGGCCGCGGTACAGTGGTCACGGGGCGCGTGGAGCGTGGGCGCCTGCGACCGAGCGAGGAAGTGGAGATCGTTGGTCTTACTGACCAGGTGCGCAAGACTGTGGCCACCTCCCTGGAGATGTTCAACAGGATCCTCGATGAGACCATCGCCGGGGACAACGTGGGTATCTTGCTGAGAGGGGTGGAGAAAGAGGACGTGGAACGCGGGCAGGTGCTGGCGAAGCCCGGCTCGATCACCCCTCATACTGAGTTCATGGCCCAGGTGTACGTGTTGTCCAAGGAGGAGGGAGGGCGTCACACGCCGTTCTTCTCGGGATACAAGCCCCAGTTCTACTTCCGGACAACCGATGTGACCGGAGAAGCCCACCTTCCGGAGGGCGTGGAGATGGTCATGCCTGGCGATAACGTGGACAACCTGCACTGTCGGCTGTTGAAGCACATCGCGATGGAGGAGGGGCTCCGCTTTGCTGTTCGCGAGGGAGGGCGGACGGTAGGTGCTGGCGTGGTGACCAAGGTCGTGAAGTAGCATGGCGAAGAAAGAGGTCGTGCTGCATGTGGAGTTGGCTTGCTCTGCGTGTGCGCGGAGGAACTACCATACGCAGCGCAATCGGAATAACATCCGGGAGAAGATCTCTTTGCGCAAGTACTGCCCTTGGTGCAGGCAGCACACCGCCCACAAGGAGGTTTGACCGCTACGCAGGCCCGTAGCTCAATTGGCAGAGCAGCGGACTCCAAATCCGCAGGCTGGGGGTTCAAATCCTCCCGGGCCTGCCAGGGAGGCACAGTAAGATGATGGAGAGGGTGCGGAAGTATTTCCTGTCGGTGAGAGGGGAAGCTCAGCGGGTGAGCTGGCCTTCCCGCAAAGAAGTGATCACGTTCACAGTGTTGATCCTGCTGATGACGGTGATATTGGCGGCGTATTTGGGGTTACTGGACGTGATCTTCCAGCAGGGTGTCCGTGTCCTCTTGCGCCTCACAGGGAAAGTATCCTAGGCCGCGATCATGCAGCGTAAGAAGTGGTATGCAATCCAAACCTATGCTGGCTCTGAGCTTCGAGTCAAACGCCAACTGGAAGAGCGGGTGCGTCAGCTCGGGCTGGAGCGCTATTTCACCCCCATCCCTGGTGATGACGGCCGGGAGATGTTCTTTGTTCCGGTAGAGGAGGTAGTCACCTCGAGATCCCGGAGGGGGAGAGCGACCGAGTATCGTGTTCCCTACGAGTACGATCTCATGGTCAAGACGAATGAACGAATTCAACGAGGTGACTTGATAGGGCGCCGGCCGCCCCGCCACCTGGAAAAGGCAGCACAAGTGCAGTCAGTGGAGTCTCTGTGGCGCGTGGTGGTTGAACTGGTGAACCGAGGAGAGGTGGAGTATCTGATTCCCCAGGAGAGAGGCCTGCGCAGGGACGTGCGCATCGGCGAAAGAGTGCGCCAGGGGATGCCGCTGACTCGGGACGTCTCCGACCGGTACATGGTTGAAGTGCGGGGACAGATCGTCGTGCGCGATCGTGTGCGAAGGGTGGCGCTGCGGTATGAGGACGGTGGCGAGGAGACGCGGATTATCCCCGAGGCATATATCCCTCCTCGCCTCAAGGAGGGTGTTGAGCTGAGCGCCGGCGCGGAAATCGAACGAGAGCACAAGCTCTATTCTCGTGCCACTGGGCTGATCAAGGTGAAGGAGTACAAAGAGAAACGTCTGATCACAGTGCAGCGCATCGAGCGGCGGCGGCTGATACCCGGGTATGTATTCACCAAGATGGGGCTGGACGAAGAGCAGATGCGCGAGCTCATAGAGGGGTTGGACGGCGTGATCCGGTATGTGGGTTCACGGTTCCATCCGCTCCCCATCGAAGGCAAGGAGATGCACTTCATCCAGCGTAAGGCGGGAATGGCCGAGATTCCCGTTTCGGAAGCGAAACGGCCGAAGGTCGAAGTCGAGTTCGAGGTGGGCGAGGTAGTGCAGATTGTAGAGGGACCATTCGCCGACTTCACCGGGGAAGTCAAGGAGATAGACAAGGACGCCGAAGAGGTAGTGGTTACCGTTAAGATCTTTGGCCGTGAGACCCCGGTCCGGATCAGTTTCGACGGGATCGACAAGGTGTGAGGAGGACGCATGGCGAAGAACGTTGTAGCCAAGATCAAGATCCAGATCCCGGCTGGTCAGGCTAATCCGGCTCCGCCGGTAGGTCCTGCCTTGGGGGAGAAAAAAGTCAACATAATGGAGTTTTGCAAGCGATTCAACGAGGCCACGAAAAATGAAGAGCCAGGACTCATCATCCCGGTGGAGATTTTCGTGTATCAGGATCGCACATTTGACTTCAAGCTGAAGCGGCCCCCGGTAGCTGTGCTCCTCAAGCGGGCGGCGGGAGTGGAGAAGTGTTCTGCCGACCCCAAGAGAGAGAAGGTGGGAAGGGTCACCTTGGACCAGGTGCGGAAGATCGCGGAACGTAAGCTGCCAGATTTGAACACAGACGATGTCGATGCGGCGATGGAGATGGTGCTTGGGACGGCGCGGAACGCGGGGATCGAGGTGATGAGGTGAACAGGAGTCGACGATATCAACAGGCTGTAGCGTTGGTGGAGAGGGACAAGAAGCACCCGCCCCAGGAGGCCATTGGGCTGATGAAGCAGATGGCAACGGCCAAGTTTCCGGAGACGGCGGAGGTAGCGTACAACTTGGGCGTCAACCCCTCGCAACATATGGTCCGTGGTACCTGTGCCCTCCCCCACGGGACGGGCAAAGAGGTACGTGTACTGGTGTTCGCCAAGGGAGAGAAGATACGCGAGGCAGAAGAAGCAGGTGCAGATTATGTGGGTGGCGAGGACCTGGCGGAGCGGATCCAGAAAGAGGGGTGGCTCGAATTCGACCGTGTGGTGGCTACTCCGGACATGATGCCCGTGGTCGGCCGTTTGGGGAAGATCCTTGGTCCGCGCGGATTGATGCCCAGTCCGAAGACGGACACGGTGACGCAAGATGTGGGGCGACTGGTGCAGGAATTGAAGGCGGGCATGATCGAATTCCGTACCGATCGCACCGGCATCGTGCATGCACCCTTCGGGAAGGTTACATTTGAGGCGGAGCAGCTGGAGGAGAACCTCGTGGCCCTGACGAAGGCTGTGCTCGAGCGGAGGCCAGAGGGATTCAAGGGAAGGTTCTTGAAGACCGTATCCATTTCTTCCACACTGGGTCCCGGGATTGTTATTGATGACGCCGCGCTTGTTGCAGCTACTCAAGGGGCGTAAGGAGCGACCATGCCAAGGCCGGACAAGATCGCACAGGTAGAGGAGTTGAAAGAGCAGCTGTCTCAGGCCCGTGGGGTGGTCATGGTGGACTACTTGGGGCTGTCGGCGCCGGAGATGGTGGAGCTCAGGCGGACGATGCGTCAGCAGGGTGTGCAGTTTCAGGTTGTGAAGAACACGTTGGCCCGCCTTGCAGCTCAGCAGGCCGGTGTGGAGCATCTGCTGGAGCATCTGCACGGTCCGAACGGGATTGTGTTGGGCAGCGATAACCCCACTACCCCCTTCCGGGCAGCGCGGGAGTGTGCTCGCAAGTATCAGCAGTTCAAGATCAAGGGGGGGCTCTTCTCTGGGGAACCCATCCCTGCCGAACAAGTGGAGTGGGTGGCCACACTTCCCTCCCAGGAGGAGCTGTACGCGCGTCTGGCAGGGGCACTGAACGGACCGATCCAAGGATTGGCTGTGGCGTTGTCAGGGGTCCTCCGAAAGCTGGCTGTGGCCCTGTCCGAAGTAGAGAAACTGAAGGCGGAAAAGGAGTGAACTGATGTCCAAAGACGAGATACTGCAGGCTGTCGAAGAGATGACCGTCAAGGAGTTGGCGGAGCTTGTGTCAGCCATTGAGGAGCGGTTCGGTGTGTCCGCCCAAGCTGCTGCGCCGGTGGCGGTCGCAGCGCCGCAGGGCGGACAGGATGAGGCCGAGGCCGAGAAGACCACTGTGGATGTGGTCCTGACGAGCGTCGGTCAGCAGAAGATCCAGTTGATCAAGGTGGTCAAGGAGTTGACCGGCAAGGGGTTGAAGGAGTGTAAGGAGCTCGTCGATCAGCTGCCGGCCACTATCCGCGAGGGAGTGTCCCCGGACGAAGCTGACGAGTTGATGAAGAAGCTGGTAGAGGCCGGGGCTGAGGTCGAGCTTCGGTGAGGGAGAGCCACAGAGCGATCCCCAGTGGTGGACGATAGTCGGAGGAGGTGAAGGGCCGCCTCATGGTGGCCCTGCTTGCCTATGTCCAGGGTTTGGTACGGACAATCGCGTGAGTGGATACAGCCGCCGGATCTGGCGGAGGACCAGAAACGCTCTTACGAGCGCTTTCTGAGTCAAGGTATATCAAGTACCTTTGCTGAGTTCTCCCCCATA
>PWTL01000068.1 GCA_003562845.1 Candidatus Acetothermia bacterium | reverse complement strand
CCCCATCGGCAACGCCACCAGCGACCGTCCGCGGAACGGTGCTCAACGCCTTGCGGCATCAAAGGAATGGGCACTTTCCGGGTTTGGAGGTTAGGCTACTGGATCAATGTGCTCAACGCCTTGCGGCATCAAAGGAATGGGCACGGGCGTGCCAGCGCACCCCAGCAAGCCGTAGCACAGGTGCTCAACGCCTTGCGGCATCAAAGGAATGGGCACATCGCGGCGGCGACGGCGTTGAGCAGGCTTAATCGGTGCTCAACGCCTTGCGGCATCAAAGGAATGGGCACCTTTCGCGCCTGGCAGGTCGACGGCGCTTCGCGCGTGTGCTCAACGCCTTGCGGCATCAAAGGAATGGGCACGGGCTACGCGGCGCTCGAAGTCCGCAGCTATTCTCGCGTGCTCAACGCCTTGCGGCATCAAAGGAATGGGCACACCAGCGTCAAGGTGCAGACGTGATTGTCATACAGTGCTCAACGCCTTGCGGCATCAAAGGAATGGGCACCGTCGCGTCAGATACCGCCCGCATTTTGATACCAGTGCTCAACGCCTTGCGGCATCAAAGGAATGGGCACATGGTGCCCTGCCGTGCCTGCATCAGGTTCTCCCAGTGCTCAACGCCTTGCGGCATCAAAGGAATGGGCACACCGCCGAGGACAGGGACATCAGCCGCCTGATAGGGTGCTCAACGCCTTGCGGCATCAAAGGAATGGGCACAGCTGTGTCGCACTTCGCCGTTCTCGACGCCGAAGGGTGCTCAACGCCTTGCGGCATCAAAGGAATGGGCACCAGAAGACGGAACTGGTCAAGCAGTTCTGCCGGCGGGTGCTCAACGCCTTGCGGCATCAAAGGAATGGGCACGTTGCCGCTGGAGTCGCAAGCGGCAATGCTGTAGCTGTGCTCAACGCCTTGCGGCATCAAAGGAATGGGCACAGCGTGCCCGACCTGGACGCCGCAGAGGATTATTTGTGCTCAACGCCTTGCGGCATCAAAGGAATGGGCACGACGGCCACGCTTACGCCCTCCTGACGAACTGGCAGTGCTCAACGCCTTGCGGCATCAAAGGAATGGGCACTCCGGCTCGCCCGGCTGGTAGAGGGTGCCGTCCTGGTGCTCAACGCCTTGCGGCATCAAAGGAATGGGCACTATTGCCCCGCCATTAGCTGGTCTTGCAATTGGGGTGCTCAACGCCTTGCGGCATCAAAGGAATGGGCACTGGTGTCGTGGTGTCGTGGGGTTCCGAGATGCTCTGTGCTCAACGCCTTGCGGCATCAAAGGAATGGGCACGTCTTGTGGGCTTCGTATTGGTCTTTGCGGGGCGAGTGCTCAACGCCTTGCGGCATCAAAGGAATGGGCACGATTCACGCGAGTACGCGGGACTTGGGGCCCCAGGTGTGCTCAACGCCTTGCGGCATCAAAGGAATGGGCACCCGCCCGCCGCCCGCGGCGCCCAGCCCGCCCGGATGTGCTCAACGCCTTGCGGCATCAAAGGAATGGGCACCGCCAAGTACAACGGGCAGGGGGCCGACCGGCGATGCGTGCTCAACGCCTTGCGGCATCAAAGGAATGGGCACATCCACCGCCCCGATATGCAAACCAATTTGGTTTGCGTGCTCAACGCCTTGCGGCATCAAAGGAATGGGCACGGCCGCGACCGACCACGTAACTGGCGTGCGTGCGAAGGTGCTCAACGCCTTGCGGCATCAAAGGAATGGGCACGTGCGGCGGTCAAAGTACCTCAGATGCTGATAGATGTGCTCAACGCCTTGCGGCATCAAAGGAATGGGCACTTACTCACGGGGTCGTTTGGGGCGAGATCCACCGGGTGCTCAACGCCTTGCGGCATCAAAGGAATGGGCACCGCTAACTCTGACGTGGGACGGCGGCTCTCGTACTACGTGCTCAACGCCTTGCGGCATCAAAGGAATGGGCACGGATAAATGGGTTGGCAGGCGCAGGCGGATCGTCGCAACGTGCTCAACGCCTTGCGGCATCAAAGGAATGGGCACCGACGCTGGTCTCCGCCAACGTCACCGACCCGTCCCCGTGCTCAACGCCTTGCGGCATCAAAGGAATGGGCACACGCGCGCCACTGGGGCGGGATGTCGGAGAATGGTGGGTGCTCAACGCCTTGCGGCATCAAAGGAATGGGCACGGCGGCGTCGCGAGGGAAGCGGGTGTACTTCGTGAGGTGCTCAACGCCTTGCGGCATCAAAGGAATGGGCACTCCCCAAAGACCGCCTGGATGTAGCCAATGCCCTTATGTGCTCAACGCCTTGCGGCATCAAAGGAATGGGCACCAAGACGCCTTGCCGCGGATGAGGCGCTCCCGGAAAGTGCTCAACGCCTTGCGGCATCAAAGGAATGGGCACTTCTAAAAGAATATCAATTAATTTTTTGGGTTTGGTGTGCTCAACGCCTTGCGGCATCAAAGGAATGGGCACTCACACTTCAAATGAAATTCGGCGTAGTCTGGTTCCCGTGCTCAACGCCTTGCGGCATCAAAGGAATGGGCACCGCGAAGACCGGCAGCAACCTGACCACGGCCGACCAGTGCTCAACGCCTTGCGGCATCAAAGGAATGGGCACGTCGGTGCGGTTCGCGGCGACAAACTCCTCGCTGCAGTGCTCAACGCCTTGCGGCATCAAAGGAATGGGCACTGAATACCGGCGGACAGCCGACGCACAGCCGCAACACGTGCTCAACGCCTTGCGGCATCAAAGGAATGGGCACGCGCCGGGCACGCGCGACGGCGTCGGCCACGAAGGGTGCTCAACGCCTTGCGGCATCAAAGGAATGGGCACTCGGCGGGGGTGAAAGACCACATGCCGACTTTCTTCGTGCTCAACGCCTTGCGGCATCAAAGGAATGGGCACACCTGGCAGGCGGCAGTCCGTCCGCGGGCCAGTGCGTGCTCAACGCCTTGCGGCATCAAAGGAATGGGCACCGTCGTCGCCCTCTTTGAGCTTGTCCTTGTCTTGGTGTGCTCAACGCCTTGCGGCATCAAAGGAATGGGCACGGCGGGGGGGGTTAGTCCTCGATCAGGTTGCCGTAATGTGCTCAACGCCTTGCGGCATCAAAGGAATGGGCACATCGAGCCGACCATGGCCGTGCCCGCGTTGGCGAAGTGCTCAACGCCTTGCGGCATCAAAGGAATGGGCACACGGGCCTCACTTCCACAACTTCGCGTGTTTCAAGTGCTCAACGCCTTGCGGCATCAAAGGAATGGGCACTCACGGCGGCGCGCTGGGCCAATGCGGGCAGCGAGTGCTCAACGCCTTGCGGCATCAAAGGAATGGGCACATTTTGTCCGGCCCACCTACTGTCTTTCGCGCGGCGTGCTCAACGCCTTGCGGCATCAAAGGAATGGGCACCAGCCAGCACCGCAAGTACACGATCACCAAGGGGATCGTGTGCTCAACGCCTTGCGGCATCAAAGGAATGGGCACATCGGCTACGGCTTGGGCAATCTGGCTATGTCGATTGTGCTCAACGCCTTGCGGCATCAAAGGAATGGGCACATCCGCCACATGGGCGACGTGACGGCCAAGCTGAAGTGCTCAACGCCTTGCGGCATCAAAGGAATGGGCACAACGGCGTCGTTCAGTTCTCGTTTTTCGTGGTCGGTGTGCTCAACGCCTTGCGGCATCAAAGGAATGGGCACGGAGCAATACCGGCGGCGGTACGTGCTGGAAGAGGTGTGCTCAACGCCTTGCGGCATCAAAGGAATGGGCACTCGCCTGCTCGACGTGATCTGCCAAGTTGCAGTTGCTGTGCTCAACGCCTTGCGGCATCAAAGGAATGGGCACGACAATCGGGCGTGGGCTCATGCGCATGGCGAGGGTGCTCAACGCCTTGCGGCATCAAAGGAATGGGCACGTGTGTCCAGCAGCGATTGGCGCAGCTCAATGGCCGACGTGCTCAACGCCTTGCGGCATCAAAGGAATGGGCACGGGGCCGAAGAGGACGTGTCCATTGTGCGTGCGAAGTGCTCAACGCCTTGCGGCATCAAAGGAATGGGCACGCGGAACACCAGCCCGGTTGTGCCTCCGTGGAGTTGTGCTCAACGCCTTGCGGCATCAAAGGAATGGGCACACGCTGGACAAAATGTGTACATACACTGGCTATCTTGTGCTCAACGCCTTGCGGCATCAAAGGAATGGGCACCCGCTGTTGGCAAAGTCCTGTCGGGCAAGGAGTTGGGTGAAGGGAATTCAAGCACGTCCAGCGGGCGCGGCAATCGCAGAAGGTGGCGGCACCGGGCAAAGCCCGGCGGATGACGGGAATGGTCATTAAGTGTGGGTGCGGCTTGAGGTTACGGTGGCCATCGGGCACAGTCAAGCACCTGCGAGCCGACGACAGCCGTCTAAACCCTCGGTGACATAAGGACTTGCGAGTGTGAGCCATCGTTTTGTCTCCGCCACGCAGCGGTGCTTGATTCGCCGTCATACCACCCGAAATGACGGGGGCGGCTCCGCCCAACTCGATTGGTCGCCGGTGGAATGCTCCGGCACGCGGGCCGCGCACCGGCCGCACAGCGGAATGACCAGCAAATCGTCGACGTCGTCCATGATTTGGGCCAATTGCCAGTGCAGTTTTTCGAGCATCTCCACGTCGAGCCGGCAGCGGAACACGCTGTACTGCAAACGCGTCCCGTACGATTCCAGCGTCTTCGCCACCCGGCGCAGCCGCTTTGGGTCGTGCACGTCGTAGCTTACCAGGTGCCATTGCTTCGCCGCCATCGGAGTATACCTCCAGTCTACCTCAATCGGAGTTGCGCGAACAGTCCCGGGCAGCCCGTCCACTCCTTCTCGAGCAGCCGGACTTCCAGCTCGACAATGCGGGCGTACGTGAGCGACTGGCCCGTGTGGGGGTGCTGGTACGATTCCGTCAGCCGTTGCTCGAACAGCTCGATCGCCTTGCGCCGCCCGCCGTCGCTCAGCCACACATGTTCCGGCGTAACGGCGAAGTCGGCGTCGGCCTGCCATTGCCCGCGGTTGAGGCTGCCCAGCAGGGGGATGTCCCACAGCAACGTGCGGAACAGTTCCATCAGGTCGAGCACCAAGGGGGACGCGGCCGATCGCGGCTGATGGTAGAACCCGAGCGCCGGTTCCAGCCCCACGGCCAGGATGCTCCGGTGGACCAGCGACTGAAGCAGCGCGTAGCCGAAGCTGAGCAGGCAGTTGAACCGGTCGCGCGGCGGGCGGCGGTTCCGGCCGTTGGGGCGGAGGTCCTCGGGCACCCGGTTGTCGGTCAGCGCGCGGAGGCACTCGAAATAGGCCCGTGCGGCCATCCCCTCCAGCCCGAGCAGGGCCGAGGCGGCCGGCGCGTGCGGAACCTGCCGCACGACGGCGCCGAGGCGGTCGAGATGCGGCCGGCACCAAGTGCGGTAGGCGGGCTCCGCCCGGCTTGCCCGAAGAATATAGCGTCGCTGCGTTTCGATTTTCGCCTCGACCAGTCGCCGGGCAAGCGCAAGGCGGGTGGCCGGGTCGGTCAGCGCGTGATATTGGCGCAGCCGCTGCTGCACACGGCCGGGCGAGGCGGCTGTGGCAGCGGCGTACTTTCCCCCGCCGGTGAGCCACTGGACCGGCACGCCGTGCTGCGCGCACAGGTGGATGGCCTGGGTGGACACCTGGCCGTAGCCGTGGACCACCACGGCATCGAGTTGCTGGATGGGGATCTT
>PWTL01000113.1 GCA_003562845.1 Candidatus Acetothermia bacterium | reverse complement strand
ACACGGCCATCTCCACGAAGGTGACGTAGGGGAACCAGATGCCGGCAATGCCCATCAGGTAAGGCGGGGCCGACCCGAGCAGGATCAGTGACTCCATGTTCGGGGAGAGGTTGCGGAAGGCACGCACACCGCTGCGCAGCGTGGGGAGTCCCCACACGAACACGACCGGGAAGCCGAGGACCAAAGTGATAGGAACATAGAACGGGATGGGGGTGAGCATGTAGTGGACCATCATCAAGGCCATGATCGCCAGGCCCGGTCCCAGTGAGTACACAAGCCGTCGACGCGCCTGCGGCAGCTCCCCGTCATCCGCCGCACGTCCCTCGCCCTCCTCGACTTCTTCGGCCTCGTACCCGCGGGCCCTAGCCTCGCGCAGGACGCTCACGCTGTCGACAAGGGTGGGGATGTACTCCACGAGGATGAGTCCGCCCTGCGCTCCTTCCTCGGCGTGCACCACGCCTTCGAGCCCGGCGAGAGCCTGTACCAACTCGCTGTGGCCGTCGCTGTTGACCCCGGTCACCCGCAGGTGCAGGCGCTTGCTTCCCACGTCGTAGCCCAAGTCACGAACAGTGCGCAGCAAGGTGTGCGTAGGAATACGCTCGCGGCTGATCACGGTGGCCCGTTCGCTGGCGAAGTTCACGCTGGCCCGCTCCACGGCGGGGAGCTTTCTGAGCGCGCGCTCGATGCCCGCAGCGCAGCTGGTGCAGGTCATCCCCGTGATGGGGAGTTCCGCACGGTGGGCGTCCGCCGCTGCGCCTCCTTCCGCCTCTTTAGTTGCCGGCGCTGAGGGCCGCTCCTCGACGCTGTAGCCGGCCGCAGTTACCACCTGCGCCAGCTCGGCGTGAGTTACACCATCGGCAGCGGTCACTTTGGCCAGCCGCTCCTCTAAGTTGACCGTCGCCTCGTTCACACCGGGCACAGCACGCAGAGCGCGCTCCACCGCCTGGGCGCAGTGCTCGCAGGTCATCCCTCGTATGCTCAAGGTGTGCTCAGTCATGATTACCTCCATCTTAGCGCGGCGCCATCTCCGTTCGCCTCCCACCCCCGGTGGGGTGGGAGTAGCGATACATGCTACCGCCGACCCGTGCGCACCGTCAACACCCGGCAGGGAGAACACTGAGAATCTGCACAGTGGTTCCACGGAATCTTCACAGAGCTCTGCCAGGGTAGAGAATTACCCACCCCACGGGGGGTAGGAGGTGGCAAGGTGCAAAACAAGCGGAGGGCAAGGATACAAGCAAAGGCCAGGGAGCGCCTGTGGATTCCTGTAGCGCTGACGCTGAGCGCGGGGGCGATGATCGCCCTTGTGAGCGTCTTGGCCTGGGGTGCGGGGCAGACAGCCGACGTCGACGCTGTATATGAAGAGCTGGTCCCCGCTGCGGGAACCGAAACTGTATACGGGATGCCGCTGGCTTGGGACAACGCGGAGGGGTTCCTCGCGTGGAACTACGAGCTCTACGACAACTTGACCGCGACGGAGATGGGTGTGGTGCTGGACGTCCTCAATCCTCTGGTGGCACCCTGCTGTGACGATTACGATCTTCCGGGATGCTGCTGTGAGGGGTCGAACCTCCTGTGTAATCTGGTGCGGACTGCCCGCGGCCTTGCCGCCCACATGGCGTTGGAGGGAGCGTTTACGGTGGAGGAGACGCGAGCGGCAGTCCTGCAGTGGCTGCACTTCGTCCACGGCGACTACTACGTGGCGGCCGAACTGGAGAGACAGGGCGTGGATCCAGCGCAATACGGGATCACCACCCACGGTGCATGCTACCGCGGGCTGTGTGAGACACCCCTCACCGAAGGGGGTTGCGGGGGAATGAGAGCTCTCAAGATCAGGCCTGAAGGAACGTAAGCCAGCCCTCCAGTTGGACGTGGGGCCGCTCCGGGGAAGGGGAAGACTGTCCTGTCCCTCAGGGCGGCCCCGTGCTACATTGTGCGGGCGCGAACTCCGGGTGCGGGAAGGGGGATGAGCAAACGGTGAGAGGCAGAGTGTGGTGCCTGGGGCTTTTCTTCGTGGCTTACGCCCTAGCCTCCGCATGGGGGCAGCCTCCTTCCGACGTAGTACAGCTTTCGGTCGAGCCGCTGGAGCTCGGGCTCCCCGCCGGGGGGCAAGCGGACGTCGCCGTGCTCGTGAGCGTCACTCCCGGCTGGCACGTGAACGCTCACGAGCCGACGCTGCCCACGTTGATCCCCACCGAGCTCACCGTGGACGGCCCCCCTGGAGTTCGCCTTGCGGACGTGGAGTACCCCGAACCTTTCTACGAACACTTCGGCTTCGCCGGCCAGGAGCTCGCTGTGTACGAGGGGGAGTTCCCTATAGTGGCACTCATTGCCGCCGAACCGGAGGCGGCGGGCACGGCAGAGATCACCTTCAGGCTGGGCTACCAGGCCTGCGACAACGAGGTGTGCCTCCCGCCGACCGCTGCGGAGACGACCGTGGCCCTCCGCATCGGGCCGCCCGACGGGGACGAGGGAGTGGGAGAGCCCGGTGCCACCGACGCGCTCGCGGAGAACATGGTAGCGCGGCTCGTAGGGGAACGGGGCATGCTGCTTGCGCTGGCGGTAGTGTTCGTGCTCGGGCTGGGGCTTAACTTGACTCCATGCGTGTACCCGATGATCCCCATCACCGTCGGCTACTTCGGCCAGCAGGCGGGGGGCCAGGGGCGTAGCACTGTGCTGATGGCGCTTTCCTACCAGCTAGGTATTGTGCTCACCTACTCGGCGCTGGGCACGGCCGCCGCGCTCACGGGGGGGCTATTGGGTAGTATGTTGCAGAACCCAGCGGTCCTGGCGGGAGTGGCGGCGGTGATGGTGCTTCTGGCGCTGAGTTTGCTGGGGCTCTATCAGCTCCGTCCGCCCGTAGCCATCACCCGGACCATAACCGGCCGGGCGCGTGCGGGGGTTCCCGGAGCACTGGCCATGGGCCTTGTGGCGGGGGTAGTGGCCGCGCCGTGCGTGGCGCCGATCTCGGTGGCGTTGTTTGCGTATGTGGCGGCCACCGGCAGTCCGTGGGTCGGGTTGAGCATGTTCGGTGTGCTGTCCTTGGGCCTGGGGGCTCCCTATGTCGGGCTCGCCCTCCTGTCCGGTCGCTTGCAGCGCCTTCCTAAAGGGGGGATGTGGACCGTGTGGGTGGAGCGGCTGCTGGGGGTGGTGCTCCTCGGGGTCGCGCTTTACTTCCTGTCCCCGCTTCTCCCCGGAGAGTCTGCCCGCTGGGCGGGGGCGGGCCTGGCCGTTGCGGGAGGCGTCTACCTGGGGTTGCTGGCCGTCCGTGGGCGAACCGGCTGGGCCCTGTCCGCGCTGCGCATGGGCGCCTTCGGTGGGGGGATCGCTGCGGCGGTGCTTGTGTTCTTTCCCGCTGGGGAAGGAGCGGGACTCGCTTGGGAACCGTACACTTCCGCCGCAGTCCAAGAGGCACAGGGACCCGTTCTCCTCTACTTTTACGCTGATTGGTGCGCTCCGTGCCGGGAGATGAGCCACACTACGTTCCGCAACGAGCAGGTCGTCGCCGCCAGCGGACAGGTTTCCCTGCGGCGCGTGGATCTGACCCACGGAGGGGACCCCGCGGCCGAGGAGATCACCCGTCGCCACGGAGTGTGGGGCGTGCCCACGTTCGTGCTCCTGGACAAAGACGGCGGAGAAGTGGCCCGCACTGAAGGGTATCAAGGAGCATCCGCTTTCGTGGAGTTCCTCAACAGCAGAACCACGGATTGAAGACACAGCGGTTCCGCTCATTGTGTGGACTTCATCCAGCCTTACAGCTCCTTCACACAGGCCAGCTACATTCGGGACACCGCGCATGTGCTCCTTATATTATACGTGTTTCTATGTACATGTGTAGGCGCTAGTCGTTGAGCCCCCTGTTTCTCACCGTTCAAGTACTGGACAGTCTACGTGAGTCCGTGTTGTGGTATAACATAATGGTCACGGAGGTGATGGACGATGAGGACTAAGACTAGCGGCGCCCTCGTAGGTTGCTTGACGGCTCTGCTATTTGTCTTCCCGGCGTTTGCTCAAGGACCGGACATCGGTATTGCGCCAGGCTTGCGGCTGATGGAAAGGGTCGCCGAAGAGCAGGGATTGGAGCGTGACTCTTTGGTTCGCGCCCTGTGGAGCTACGCGGGGAGCCTCGGCAGTCATTTGGAGGAGCAAGGCGTTCCGTCCGAGGCGCTCGCGCAGGTACAGGAGCGTTTGTGGGACGCGCTTGTTGCGTTCAGGGATGCAGGAGCGGATCAAGCCCAACTTGGCGCGGAAGTCGCTCACCTGGCTGAGGAGTTGGCTGCTTTGGCCGCCGAAGTCGGGGTGGACGGACTCCCGACAGAGCTTCTGGCAGAGCTTGGGGTCGACGCTTCAGCGATCGAGGCGCTCCGTGATGCGCCCGACATGGAGGGACTAGACATTGCCGCGATCGCCATGAGCATTGCCGGCCGCGCCAAGGATCTCCCCGAGCAAGCTGGTCCGCCGGAGGACGCTGGTCCACCGGACAACGCCGGTCCGCCCGAAAACGCTGGTCCGCCGGAGGACGCTGGTCCACCGGACAATGCCGGTCCGCCCGAAAACGCTGGTCCACCGGACAACGCTGGTCCACCGGACAATGCCGGTCCGCCCGAAAACGCTGGTCCACCGGACAATGCTGGCCCTCCGACCACCCCCGGACCGCCCGGCGGCGGGGACGACGATGACGAGGATAACGGACCCGGCGCCCGCGGCCGCCCCTGACCCCGTCAGATTTGCCCATAACAAATAGGGGGACGCCCACAACAAAAAAGGGGGGGGCAGTCCCCCTTTTTGTATATTGCACACATGGGGACGTTCCCCTCAGTAATCCACTTCCCAACGAACTCAAAGAACTGGAACAATCGAAAAACTCTACCGGGCCAGAACCTGGGCCAGCTCCCAGAGGTGGGGGTCGATCTCCTTCTTCCCCTGCGCAACCTCCGTCAATGGCGTGGCAGCGACCTTCCCGCCGAGAAGCCCGATCAACACGCCTGCCTCACCGTCGATCAGCCGCTCGGCAGCCGCCCCACCCAGGCGGCTGGCCAGCAGACGGTCGGCCGAGCTGGGCGCTCCGCCACGCTGCACGTGGCCGAGAATGGTGACGCGAAGGTCAAAGCCGAGGCGCTTGCGATTCTCGTGGAAGTGCTGCTCCAGCCTGTGCGCGTTGTACTTCGATCCTTCGGCGACCACTACCAACGCGTGAGTCTTGCCGCGTTTGTAAGCGTTTCGCACTTCCTGGGCCACATCCTCGGGCGAGGTCTCCGCCTCGGGGATCACGATGGCTTCCGCGCCGGCGGCGATCCCCACGTTGAGCGCAAGATAGCCGCAGTTCCGGCCCATGACCTCGATGAGAAAGGCCCGCTGATGGCTGGCGGCGGTGACCTTGAGGCGGTCGGTCGCCTCCAGGGCAATGTTCAGGGCCGTGTCCACGCCCAGGGTGATCTCCGAGCCGTAGAGGTCGTTGTCGATGGTGGACGCCACACCCACTACGGGGAAATCCATCTCGGAGAGCGCGTGGGAGCCGGCCTGAGAGCCGTTCCCCCCGATGACCACGAGCCCCTCGATGTCGTGTTGGTGGAGCGTGCGTAGCGCGCGCAGACGGCCTTCCTCGGTCTCGAACTCCGGGCAACGGGCGCTGCCGAGCACTGTGCCTCCCTGCTGGATTATCCCCCCCACGTCGCGAGCGCCCAAGGGGGTGAGGTTCCCGGAAATGAGTCCAGCATAGCCGTTACGCACGCCCAGCACGGATGTCCCTTTGGCCAAGGCGCTGCGCACCACTGCCCGAATGGCGGCGTTCATCCCCGGGGCGTCCCCACCACTAGTCAGCACCGCGATCTTGCTCATGGCTGTAAGCTTACTCCTGTAACATCTACGGGCAAAGCACTGGCGATGACTCAGGAGGTGGCGATGAAACGATTGTACAGATCACGTCAGGACCGAATGGTCGCGGGAGTATGCGGTGGGTTCGGGGAGTATGCGGGTGTGGATTCAAGGTTGATTCGCGTGGGGCTGTTGGTCGCGGCTGTGTTCACCGCGGTGATCCCGCTGTTGATCGTCTACTTGGTCGCCTGGGCGATCATCCCCGAACGGCCTGCTTGATGTACCGATAGTGACTCATAGCTCCGAGGCCAACGCTCGCTCGAGGGATTTTCCCAGTCGGCCGGATTGGACATCGTCCACGAGGGCACGGGCCCACGGGGGAAACGAGGGACGGGCTACAGCTTCCTGCAGGTCAGCCAGCGGAGCGAGGATGCTGTCCAATACGCGCTCCCGGGTGTCGGCGGGGCCGTAGGCGGCCTGAAAGGCCTGCTGCGCTGTGGGGCCGAGGCCGGAACACACGTTGCGGCAGTCGCTCCACGGAAGTCCGATCCCCAACAAGTGGTAGTCGAACACCACTGCGCGTAGCGGCCCCTGGCGGGAGAGAGCGAGGTTCGACCAGTGGAAGTCGTTATAGGTAAGGGTCAAGCCAAGGCCGCGCGCTTCCTCCTTCAGGGCAGAAACGTGCCGGGCGGCCATCTCCCACAGCGGGTTATGGGGAAGTTCCAGGTCCCGGCCCAGCTCCAGCACACTGTCCGGGGTAAGCTGCTCCCACTCCCAGCGCAGCCACTCCTGAGCTCCCCGGGCGACGAGACCGCGCCCTGCCAAGTGCAGAAACTGATACCACACGGCCAGCGCCTGCCCGGTCTCCGCGTAGGCCACGTCACGCTCATGGGCCGGCCGCCAGAGGATGCTGCCCTCCAGATCCTCGAGCAGAAGGGCGCTCTCGGTGCGGGCGTGGACGCCCAGAGTGGGAACCCGCAGGCTTTGCAGGAGCTCGTAGGCCCGCGGCTCAATGGTCTCCCCCTCCTCCTGCCACTTGAGAACGTAGCTTCTGTCCTCGGCGCGGAGGCGGTACAGCCGACTACCATGTCTGCGGCCCACGAGCGCTAGATCCCGCACTTCCAGGGGGTCCAGCCCCAGTTCAGCGAGCACTCGGGCAATCCTCTCCGCTACGTGTGCCATGAGCAAGCGTAGCACACGGTGGGCGCCAGTGGGGAGCTGAATCGCCTGGGGTGACGCGAGTCTCCTTGGCCTGGTGCAGGGAAGGTGATAGTGTATATCTCACGGCATGACCCTATGACATATCCAGTCATAGAGCCACAACGAGGAGTGAGCTGAGTTGACGAGGGCGTTCACAACAGAGCAGAGGGAGGAGATACGGCAGAACCTCCTGAGGCTGGGGCGCCGGTTGTTCACCCGCTACGGCCTCGACAAGACAACGGTCGAGGAGCTAGCTCAGGGGGCCGGGATTGCCAAAGGCACCTTCTATCACTTCTTCCCCTCCAAGGAGGCGCTGTTCGCTGAAGTGTTGCTCGGGGACTACCCGCGCATGGTAAGCGAGCTCGTCTCGGAATCGTTCGATGCCGTCGACGACGTCCGCGAGGCGCTCGTGCGTTTCATGAAGCAGTTGGTGAACCTCATCGAGACGGATGAACTGGCCAGAGTGTTTCTGTCGCTGTCTGGCAGTCGAGAAGAGCTTCTGGGGGCACTGGACCTCCCGAACATGGCTGAGGGCAGGCGGCAGGAGCTCTTCTCGCCCATCGTGGACGCCATCGCCTGGGCGCAGGAACGGGGGGAGATCGTGGAGGGCGACCCTCTGGAGATCGCCCAGGTACTGGGCGCGATCAAGTTCTTTCCCCTGTACAAAGAGCAGTTCCCCTCCCAGTGGTATGAGCGTCTTGTGGCCCGGACGGCCGAGGTGATTGCCGCTGGGCTCACCTGTCCGGCGCGGGCGGAGATGCGACACTGATGGGCATGCTGAAGATGGCCTGGCGCAACCTGTGGCGTCACCGGGCACGGTCGTTCCTGATGATGGGGATCGTGTTCGTGGGAAGCCTCGTGGTGATCGTCCTGTGGGGGGTCACGGAAGGCGCCTTCCAATCGATGATCGCCACGCACGTAGAGGTTGATCAAGGTGCGCTCACAGTGGTGCCCGGCGCATATCGGGAGGACCCGGCACCCTCCCACGGGTTGTCGGCACATGCCCTGGAGGAAGTGCTGATAGCAGTGGCGGCAGTAGACGGCGCTACAGCCGCTCCGCGACTGTCGTTACACGGACTGGTCCGCTCGCCGTACGGGGCCACAGGAATGGCGATCCGAGGGGTGGATCCTGCGCGCGAGCAGGAGGTGACCCGCCTCGAGGAGAGACTGCACGAAGGGAGGTTCCTGCAGGCGTCGGGTGAGGCCATGCTCGGCTTGCGGGCTGCGCGGAGCCTGGATGTGCGAGTGGGGGAACGATTGGTGGTCAATGCGCAAGGGGAGGCCGGAGCGCGCTCCCAGGCGTTCATCGTGGTCGGAATCTACGTGGCGGGGCTCACTTCGCTTGACGAATCGACCGTGGTGGTGCCCCTCTCCGAGGCGCGGTGGCTGGCCGGGGTGGAGGGAGCGACCACGGTGGCGGTGGGGCTGGCCGCCAGGGCAGACGACAACCGTGCTGCCGCGGCACTACGCCAGAGACTGGACCCGGCAATCGAGGTGCTCACCTTCGACGAGGCGAACCCGATGGTGGCGGGGATCATCAGGGGGAACGTCGCGGAGATGGTGATGATCATGATCGTCCTCGCTTTGCTCGCCGGCTTCGGCGTGGCGAACACAGTTTTGTTCTCTGTCATAGAGAGGAGGCGCGAGCTGGGGGTCATGCGCTCGCTGGGCATGTCCTCGCGCCGGTTGGCCCGTGTGGTCGTGGCCGAGTCGGTGTTCGCCTCACTGCTGGGCTTTGCGGTCGCTGCGGTGGTGGGGTACTTCCTGGTTTCTTACTTGTCGTACGTGGGCATCTCCCTGGGGCCGCTGGAGACAGTGTACGGGGAGTTCGGGATGCCCGCGCGGCTGTACGCCTCGCTGGAGGGGTGGTACTGGGGAGCGAGTTTGATCGTGGTAGTAGTTACGGGCGTGCTCGCCGCCTGGTACCCGGCGCGGCGCGCAGCAGGGCTTCAGCCTGTGGAGGCGATTCGTGATCACTAGACAGTACTTGCGGATATTGGCAGTGGCGGGCGCCGCTGTGTGGGCTCTGGCTCCCGGAGCGGTAGCCGACGAGCTCTCAGCGCTGGAAATCGTGGAGAAGGTGCGCGACATGTGGCGGGGGGAGACGTTTCACGCCGTGGTATCTATCGAGGTGACCCGCCAGGAGAGGACGGAGGTCCAGCGCGTGGAGGTGTGGGCTGAAGGCGAAGATCGCGCCCTGGTGCGTGTGCTGGAGCCGGAGGAGGATGCGGGGAGCGGGTATTTGCTCGTCGGGGAGAAGCTATGGTACTACGCCCACGAGGTCGAGGAAGTGGTTTCTCTCCCCGGATTCGCCTTGTTCGAAGGGTTCCTCGGTTCAGGTCTTGATCTGGACGAACTCCTCCGAGGCACTGTGGCCGAACACTACGAAGCCTCCTTTGCCGAGGAGCAACCCGCGGAAGGGTACAAGGTGGTCCTCACCCCCCTGCCGGCGGCGCCGGTGGTGTACGGGAAGCTAGTGCTCACCGTTGGTGAGAGCTTCGTCGTCTCCGCGGTCGACTACTACGACCAGCGCGGCAAGGTGGTGAAAGAAGCACGGGTCCCGGAGGTGTTCGAACTTCCGGACCGTATGGTACCCCGAGTGTGGGTGGTGGAGGATGAAGTAGGTGAGCGGACGGTCGTCACCTACGAGGAGCTGGCCGTCGATGAGCCCCTCCCCGAGGACATTTTCACCCTGGAACGCCTCAAGCAACCATGAAAGCTGCTTTCAGGCACCTCGTTCGCAGCCGGCGGCGAAGCATACTGGCGGCGATGGCCGTGGTGGTGCCTGTGTGGCTCCTGGTGCTCATGCTGGCCATGATCGGGGGAATGGAACAGGGACTGTTTGCCAGCCTCACCGAGTACGAGACAGGACACCTCCAGGTGAGGGCCGTTGGCGAGGGGCTCGCCGGGGGAGCTCTCCCCTTGATTTTGGATCCGACGCCGCTGCTGGCTGCTGTGGAAGCTGGCGAGGCGATCGCTTGGTACACGCTACGGTTAGAAGCTCCGGCGCTGGCCGCGTCTGCGGACCGGTCCCTGGGGGTGCTGGTGCAGGGGGTGCGACCCGAGGAAGCAGCGCGGATCAGCCCCCTGCCGGGGGCCGTGTACGAGGGACGCTACCTCGAGGCAGACGACGACGGAGTGATCGTTGGAGAGGCGCTACTCCGGTCCCTGGGCCTCTCCGTAGGAGAGCGGGTGACGTTGATGGGTGCCCACCCCCGGGGAGGCTCGGGCGTGACCCGGGCGACGGTGGTTGGGGCGTACCGCGCTCCCGATCCTGCCCTCGAGCGCACGCTTGTGCAGGTGGATTTGGGGCTCGCCCAGAGACTTGTGCGCACCCCGGGGGCGATCACCGCGGTGGCCGGCTACGTGGGAGATGTAGATGGCCCGGGAGACGATTGGAGAATAAGCGCGGCTGTGGCCGCTCTACAAGAGGCCTTGCCCCCCGGCTACGAGGCCCTCACCTGGCGGGAAGTCGCGCCGGAGAGCGCTGTTCTCTTGCGCTTCATGCGGCCACTCGTGATCGGGTTCATGGCCGCGTTCTTCGTCCTCGGCGGGCTGGTGGTGCTGAATACGCTGTCCCTCTCGGTGCTCGAGCGCACTAGGGAGCTGGGGATCATCCGCGCAGTGGGGGCACCACGAAGTTGGGTGATGGGCCACGTGCTGTGGGAGGCGGGCCTGTTGAGCTTGTGTGGGGCGACTGTGGGCGCTGCGCTGGGCACGGGCCTGGTCCTGGGGGTGCAGGCGGCGGGCGGTTTGCCGCTGCCGGGTGCCTACCAGGAGGGGCTGGCCGCGTTTGGTGTAGAGCCCGTGCTGAGTCTGCGGATCACCCCTTTGGAGGTGGCTCTGTCCGCGATGGCCATGGTCGCCGTGGGGCTTGTGGCGGCGTGGTACCCGGCCCGGAGGGCCGCAAGGCTGGATCCTGTGGAGACGATGAGATATGACGAGTGAAGTCCTGATTCGTGCCAGTGGGCTGCACAAAGTGTACAAGACCGGCCAGGTGGAGACCCCGGCGCTTAACGGTGTGGACCTGGAGGTCCCCCGCGGAGAGTTCGGGGGAATGGCCGGGCCGTCGGGCTCGGGGAAATCGACCCTCCTCCACCTGCTGGGCGCTCTGGACAAGCCTACCGCCGGCGAGGTGTTTCTCGAAGGGACCGCCGTGTCCGGCCAGTCGGAGGCGGCCCTGTCCAGCCTGCGGCTGCACAAGGTGGGCTTTGTGTTCCAGGCATACAACCTGATCCCGGTCCTCACGGTGTTAGAGAACACGGCGTTCGTGCTGGAACTGCAGGGGGTGCCGCCGCGGAAGAGGGAGAACCAGGCCCTGGAAATTCTGGAAGAGTTAGGAGTAGCCCAGTACAAAGACCAGTTTCCCAATCGCCTGTCCGGCGGAGAACAACAGCGCGTGGCCGTGGCCCGCGCCGTGGCCTCCGGGCCGTCCATCGTCCTCGCCGACGAGCCGACGGCCAACCTGGACACGAAGACCAGCCTGGACCTGATCGACCTCATGCGCCGGCTGAACCAGGATCACCACACAACCTTCCTGTTTGCCACTCACGACACCCGTCTTCTGGACAGGGTAGACCGCGTGGTGTACATGGAGGACGGCAAGATTACGCGAGACGATCGCCGCAGTTGAGGAGGTCGATCGTGGAAGAAGGGGACAGGGAGTTTCTGGACTCCGCCGAGAACCTGCCTGTCCCCTTTTCGGTGCGCCCGGCGCAGCCCGGAGATGCCCCGGTGGCCGCCACGCTCATGTACATGAGCGGCCCGGAGACGGCTCTGGCCATGTTCGGCCCGCGGAAGGAGCAGGCTCTCGCTGTGCTAAGGTTCCTGTTCCGGGGAAAGCGGCACCAGTTCAGCTACGAGCACGCTTGTGTGGCGGAGCTGAACGGCCGCGTGGTGGGGTTGGCCTTGGGCATTAGTGGGCAGGAATGGAAGGCCATAGGGGAGGCCACCGGCCGGGAGCTCGGCGGAGAGCTGCGCCGGCGGCTGGGCCTGCTCCGTTTCTTGCGCCTGCTGCGGTCTACCATAACGCTGGCCCGCAGCTTTCCCCATCCCCGACCCGAGGATTTTTTCGTGCAGATGCTCGCCGTCCTTCCCCAGGCCCACCGCCGAGGGGTGGGCCGGCGGCTGCTGGCGTCCATGGAAGAGCGTGCCCGCAAAGCCGGCTCGCGGCGGGTGGCGCTCGATGTGCTCATGGAGAACGAGTCGGCGCGGGCGTTCTACCGGGCGCTCGGCTTCACAGAGGAATTCGCTGTGCAGAGCCCGGCCATCACCCGCCGGTTCGGGGTGCGGGGGCGGTTACGGCTGACTAAAGAAGCGAGAGGATCTTCACAAGCGGAGGAATGTCCTCCTCGCTGAACTGGGCGGGAGAGAAAGAGTCGATGTCCAACACCGCCTTGACCTGGCCTGCCTGGAGCAAGGGCACGACTATCTCGCTCTGGGTACGCGGATCACAGGCTATGTGCTCGGGAAAGGCTGAGACATCGGGGGCGACGACGGGACGGCGGGTGTTCACACTGCGCAGGCACAACCCTCCCCCGCGGAGCACTTGGCAAGCTATAGGACCCTGATAGGGGCCCACGTGAAGCTCATCCGGCCCGGCCACCAGGTAGAACCCAGTCCAGGAGTGGTGAGGCATCTTGTGGTGGAGGACTGCACACACTGTGGCCATGGCCGCGATGAGCCCGGGGGACTTCCCCACGATTAGCTCCTGCAGCTGGTCATAGATGCGCTGGTACCGTGTCTCTCGTTTGGGATCCATCTCCTGTGCCTGGCCAATGGTAAGAAATGAGAGGACAAGGCGAAAGGGCCGGGCTCCCGGCCCGGCATCACAGGGGACGTGCGTAGACTACGGTGAAGCCCGGCCTGTACGTCTCGCTCTCCGGAAGGACCCAGGCGTAGCGGAGGAGAGGGCTGAACCCAAGCTGGGAGAAAAAGCGCCTCGCGGGCCGGTTGTCCCCGTGCACCTTGGCGTACACGCCGGCGCAGCCGGCCTCGGCGGCATGGGTCAAGAAGCGGTCGGCGAGTGCCTTCCCCACGCTGTGCCCGCGAGCAGAGGGAAGTACGTTCACGTGGATGTGTGCCGGATACAGCTCTTCAGGGATCGCGGGAGGCCGCCCGTAGCGCAGCGCAGTGAGGGCGACCGCTCCCGCCCACTGCCAACTGCGACGGTGCCACAGAGCGCCCCGCAGCAAAGACCACAGCACAGCACGCGGGATGACCTGCCGGCGCATGATCCGCCGGTGGCGCTCGGGATGCACCGAACCAGATGTGTACCCCACCAGCGTGCCCTCACTCTCCGCCACCCACGAGGAATCAGGCTCGAAGTCGGTGTAGTACCGGGTGAGAAGGTCCGCTGTGACCTCGGGATGGGGAAACAGCCACCCGCCCGGTCGCCCACGGTCGGCAGTGGCCAAGACAATTGCCCGCACGCCCGCTCGGTCGCCGGAGCTGTAGGGACGGACCCTCACCTCCACAACTATCCCCCTGATCCGCTGACAGAGAAGTCGACCAGACGATAGGCGGCTTTGGCGAAGGTGATCCCGTTTCGCTGGAGCTCGGCGCCCACAAGTACAGTGTCCGGTGAGCCCAATTCTTCTCCGGGAAGCTCCACACGCACAGCCCGGGGCACGCGGGAGAAGGTCGCTCCCGGGGGCACTTCTCCGCTGGCGGCGGAAAGCTGCCCCCCGCCGATCGCCATCCGTAGGGGCGCAGGGAAACCCACACCGCCACCAAACGAACGCAGGTGGATGAGCACGTGATTGGCCGGGCGCAGACGGTCGAACAGCTCTATCTCGATAGCCAGGCGGCCCGCGGCGGTATTGTGGAAGTGGAGAGCGCGAATGTCGTTGTACCGCTTGATGTCCCGGAGGAGACTACGCCGGCGGGGGTCCGTGTAGCTTGCCATGGGCTCCTCGTCTGCTGAGGGAGGCTCGCTCTCATCCGGCACCCACCGATCCGCCGAGTCGGCGATGTTCAGGGAAGCATGCAGGCCCAGCCGGGGCACGCGGCCAAACAGCTCATTGCTGCGGGCGAAGCTCACCAGATAGCGACGCATGTACCTGAGTTGCGACTTGTGCCGCAGGATGGCGTGAAACTTCCGCTCCCGCTCCTCGGGGGTCAGGGGGAGCGCCCGCCAGTTGGTGTCCAGGCCGGCTAGCGCCGGCGGCGGGGGCAGAACAGCACTGAGGAACTTCCCCCGGGGAAGCGGCCACCGGCCGCGATGGACCACGTAGGTCCACAGCTCAGGGCACATCTCTCCCCGCCGTCGCAGCGCTTCCAGCACCAGCGTGAGGAAGGAGTGCGACGCCCAGTGGTCGTAGTGAAGGTCGTTGGGGTGCGGAAAATATACGGTGGCCGGGGAAGCCCAGCGCAGCACGTCCTCGAGGTCCGCGGCCAGCGCGGCGCCGCAGTACGGGGCGTGGGGCGTGCGGCTGTTGCCATACGGCGAGGACGTCGCTCCCGTGCGGGGAGATCGGTAAAGCCGCTCGGCTGTCCAGTGGGTGTTCCACAGCGCAGAGAGTCCACGGTCGGGATAGCCCAAGAACGTGACCTCCTCGTCATCGATGCCCAGATGGCTAAGTGCGTGCAGCGTCTCCTCCTGCCTGCGGTAACCGAGCTGAACTGCCAGGCGCCGGTTGGAGAAAGGTCTTCTGTACTGGCCGTCGCCGTTTGTGAGGAGGGCCACGCACACGCGATGCCCGAGCGCCCGGTGGCGCTGCAGGGCTCCGGCGGTGGCGAGCACTTCGTCATCGTTGTGCGGGGCCACCACCAGGGCCGGCCCCTCCACTTCTTGCAGTACCTCCGCCGGCAGCGGACCGACCGCGTGCAGTTGCCGACGGCGGGACCGCCGCGGGAACCTAATCCTCCGGTACATAGTCACCAACTTACCGTGAGGGGGGAGCGATGGCAAAGGGGAGCGGCGGCGAAGGGACTGTCGGCGCACCTCGATTTCGCTACACTCGGACCACATGGAGATCAACGGGAGGACAGAGGAGACGGCGCCGCAGACTATGCTAGAGGAGAGCAGTTGAGGGCCAGGCTGTGCATCAGGGGAGGGACGCTGGTGGACCCTGCCGTGGGAACACGGGGGCCGGCCGACCTACACGTACTGGACGGGCGAATAAGCCACCCCCCGGCTGATTCTGAGCCAGAGAAGAACCTCTCGGCTGAGGGGCTGTATGTCGCCCCGGGGTTCCTCGACTTGCAGGTGAACGGAGGCGGGGGGCAGGCGTTCGCGGAAGCCGACGCCCCGTCCCTGCAGGCCATTGCCGACTCTCATGTAGCAGGAGGAACAACCGGCTTCCTCGCTACGGCGATCACTTCCCCTCTTTCCGCAATGCGCAGAGCGCTGGAAACCGTGCGTCGGGCGGATCACCCGGCCGTTCTGGGGATGCACCTCGAGGGGCCGTTCATCTCCCCCAAGCGCGCGGGGGCGCACAACCCGCGACATATCCTCACCCCCAGCCGAGAGGAGCTAGTCCGTCTGCTGGAGGGCTGCGAGGAGCTGGTGCGCCTGGTCACCTTGGCCCCGGAGCTCGAGGGGGCGGGAGACCTCATCGAGAATCTGCTTGCGGCCGGAGCTGTCCCCGCGCTTGGCCACTCGGATGCCACATACGAGCAGGCGATGGAGAGCGTGCGCCGGGGTGTGAGGTCGTTCACGCACCTATTCAACGCCATGCGCGGTTTTCACCACCGGGAGCCGGGGGCGGTGGGGGCGGCGCTGGACGCGGATGCCTTTGTGGAACTGATTTGTGATGGCGTGCACGTGCATCCGGCGGCGGTGCGGCTGGTGGCGAGGGCAAGGGGGTTCGATTCTATCTGCCTGGTGACCGACGCTATGGCTGCTGCGGGCTTATCCGACGGGGAATACTCCCTGGGCGGGCTTCCGGTGACCGTCCGCGACGGAGTGGCCCGGCTTGCCGATGGCACGCTGGCGGGCAGCACCCTGACCATGAACCAGGCGGTGAAGAACTTCATGGACTACACGGGCTGCTCCCTGCCGGAGGCGGTGCGCTGCGCCTCGCTGAACCCGGCCCGCCTGCTGGGATTGGAGCAGCGGAAGGGCTCGCTGGAGGTGGGGAAAGACGCGGACCTGGTGATCTTCAACGATGAGCTCACCGTGCACTACACGATCGTCGGGGGGGAGATCGCCTTCAGCCAAGAAGAGAGCGGTGTTCTCGGCGACCGCTTCTAAGCTCTGCTCAAGTAACGATATGCACCGGTGAAAACGAGAATTACGCAGGCCAGAGCCAGCCAGCTTGCCTGGTAAGTGCCGCTGAGGTCGGCCAGCGCCCCAAACAGCGGAGGGCTGACCATGACCCCTACGCGGGCGAAGATGAGAGCCAGTCCGGTAGTTATACCAGTGCGCCCCGCGGGGGCCATCTCCGATATAGTGGTGAAGTACAGGCCAGGGCCGGAAAAGCTGACGAACCCCAGTCCCACGGAGAGGAGGAAAAGGAGCGGCAATGGCATGTGCAAGGTGGCGACCAGAAGGCCGAACACCAGGCACATGATGGCGGCAGCCACCCCAAGCAGGCTGAGCCCGCGACGCCGGTCGCCCCGCAGTAGGGCGTCGCTCACCCACCCCCAGCCCGGCGGACCCACCGCGCCGCCCAGGAGGAGCGCGGCCAGCCCCAGTCCGGCCCAGGTCTCCGTTAGCCCCAGATCCTGGTGGAGAAAGAGAGCGAAGTGCGTGCTGACGGCGCTCATGGTCATCCCCAAGCACAGGCCGAACATCCCCACACGCAGGAGGCGCCTGTCTTTGACCACGCCCAGCAGAAGCCGAGATAATTTCGGCTGATCCGCAAGCTCCGTAGATACTTGTCCTTTGCCGCCTCGGTAGAAGAGCTGGATGGTGAGGCCCATGAGCAGGGCAAACGCTCCCGAGACCAGCACGGCCCCCCGCCAGCCGACGAGCCCTCCCACCAGCGGAAGAAGAATCGCCCCGGCGAAACCGCCCACACCGCCCCCGGAGTGGGCCACTCCCATGTACAGCGCTCGCCGACCGCTGGTGACGGCCTCCATCACCCCAAGGTTGACCGCTGGGGTGACGACGCTGAACCCGGCGCCCGCGGCGAAGGCCAGGGCGAGGAGGAGCCCGTACCACGGGGCCACGGCGTGCAGAGCCATCAGCACCCCCACGCAGCCCACTCCCAGCAGGAGGCCCGCCTTTGCCCCCAGGCGGTCGATGGCCCTCCCGGCGACCAAAGCCGCTCCGGTGGCGCTGAGGAAGAAGAAGCTCGTGTACAGGCCGGCCTGGCCCCGGGTGATGGTGAAATCTTGCAGAACGAAGGGAAAGAGGGCGCGGAAGCCCTGGACGTTCGCCCCCACAGCGACGTAGGCCGCCGAGATGAGGAACAGAGTGCGCAGCCGCGTTCGCCCCACGGGGGCGTGCGAAAGCGATTGGGGGGTGGAAACAGTCTTCTGTGTACTGGGCGGCTCGGACATGGGCTCAGCATACCGCCGAAGGCTGCTCCCTCTCAAGGCGCGATCTGCACGACGACCGCTTGACGGCACGCTGTCCTTCGCTCAAGCTAGGCACGCGGCTCCGTTCACTGTAATGGGGAGGAGGTTCACCGTGCCTCAGGCTTTGCTGCGCCGACTGGCCGCCAGGGGGGTAGAACTGAGCGAAGAGGCCATCCGACCGGCCTTGATCCACGCTTCCGCGCTCAGCGAGAACCCGGAGCTGGCGAGCAACGAACGACTGGAGTTCTTGGGCGACTCGGTCTTGGAGCTGGCCGTGGCTGAGTACCTGTATCGGACCTATTCGCAGAGCGATGAGGGGGCACTGTCCAAGCTGCGGGGGGTGGTGGTCTCCCGTCCTGTGCTGGCAGAGGTGGGGCGGGCGCTGGGCCTGGGGGAACACCTCGTGCTGGGAAGGGGCGAGGAGCAGTCCGGCGGGAGGGAGCGACCGTCGATCATCTCCGCGGCAGTAGAAGCTCTGATCGGCGCTGTGTTCCTCCATGCTGGGTACGCGGTGGCCAGCCGTCTGGCGGTTAAACTGCTGGCCGAGGAGATAGAGCGGGCCAGCCAGGAGCGCTCGGAGGACTACAAGTCGCTGCTTCAGGAGTTGGGACACCACCGATTTGGGGAGCCACCCACGTATCGGATCATGGAGTCGGAAGGGCCGGAACACCGCAAGGTGTTCACTGTGGAAGCACAGCTGGGAGGAGTGCAGGTCTTGGGCCGGGGGAGATCGAAGAAGGAGGCGGAGCAGGCCGCGGCCAAGCGCCTCTATGTCCGGCTGGACAAGGAAGACCCGGCCGACCAGGACCAGCGCTCCGACTGAGTGAACCGTATCAAAGGGGGAACAGTGCTGGTAGAGCGATTGGAACAGCATTTCCAGCGGGAGGAGTCGACGCGTACCCGCGACTACTTCTACGTGTCCGAGGTGAGCAAGTGCCCGCGGCAGATCTACTACACGATGAACGGGTTTCCCCGGCCGCCGTTGGACGGGATCACGGCACGCAAGCTGGCAGTAGGCGACGACGCGCACCGCCGCATTGCCCAGGCGCTTCTGACCATGGGGGTGGTAGTGGCGGCAGAGGTGCCCCTCCCGCCGGACGCGCTCTTCCACGGCCGCGCAGACGTCATCGTGTCCCTGAACGGGAAGAACTACGTCGTCGAGGTAAAGACTGCCCACCCATACAGCTTTGAACAGATGGCCCGCGGCCCGCGCGGGGACCACGCGCTGCAGCTACAGCTCTACCTGCATCACTTCGGGATCCCACAGGGGATCATCTTGGCGGAGAACAAGGCGACCCAGGAGCTCCGGGAGTTCGTAGTGGAGCTGGATCGGCCCGAGGTGGAGCGTGTGTTAGAGGAGTTCCGCCGGCTGCGAGAGCTGATAGTGGAACAGAGGAGGCTTCCGGAGCTTCCGGACAAGACGGACTGGGAGTTCGACCAGTGCCGCTACTGTCCCTACGTCGCCCCGTGTGGGGAAGATGTCGCCGCCCCGCCCGTCCACAAGACGGGTCGGCGCCGGCAGCAGGCACAGGTCGCCCCACAGGCGGAAGCTGGGGCCCCCGACAGCCTGTTCGAGGAACTCGCCTAGGACGCTCTTCAATGGCCAGTGCACAGAGTTACTCTTCCCCAGGGTCAAAGGAGGCAGCCGTGCGAGGACAGTTGAATGTGGGACTGGTGGGGCAGGCGTTCATGGGCCGCGCGCACGCCAATGCCTACCGGCAGGCGCGCGCGTTCTTCGGCGGGGAGATCGTCCCGCGGCTGCGGGTTGCCTGTGGCCGTAATGAGGCGGCCCTCGCGGAGTTCGCCCAGCGGTTCGGCTGGGAGGAGACCACCACCGACTGGCGTAGGCTGGTGGGGCGTTCCGACGTGGACGTAGTAGACATCTGCGCGTCGAACGACATCCACGCCCCAGTGGCCGTCGAGGCGGCCCGGGAGGGCAAAGCAGTGTTCTGCGAGAAGCCACTGGCACGTAACCTCGCCGAGGCCCGGGAGATGTTGCACGCAGTGGAAACCGCGCGGGTACCGCACATGATGTGCTTCAACTATAGGTTCTTCCCGGCTGTACGGCTAGCCAAGAGGCTCGTGGAAGAGGTAGCGTTGGGCCGGCTGCGTCAGTT
>PWTL01000103.1 GCA_003562845.1 Candidatus Acetothermia bacterium | reverse complement strand
GGGAGCTTCTTCCGCAGCTCCTCGTGATAAGCGAGGCGCCCCGTGTTCACGATCTCTTCGATCTTGGCGGAGATGGCCTCCCCTACTCCCGGAAGCTCCCCCAAGCGGCCGTCGCGGACCAGATCCCCTATCGAGGAGGGGCAGCTCTCCACCGCGTCGGCGGCCCGGCGGTACGCCCGCGGCTTGAACTGCACATCCTCAAGCTCCAGAAGGTCGGCGACCTCCCGCAAGATGCGTGCAACTTGTCGATTGCTCATTCAGCATGCAGCTGAGTAAACCTGCGGAACGAACGATCGTAGGTGCGCTCCACCTCTGCCGGGAAGCAACACGCGGGCAGTTGTTGCGAAGCAAGATGGTACCGAAGACACTCGCAGCACTGTCCTTTCCTCGGGCACCCCCTGTACGTACAGGGGCAGCGCTCGACATTTTCGTTACGGACAGGGCAATCCTTCATAACCAGTCACCCTTTCTGTCATTGTGCGACCTTTTGGCCCAGCTATAATGCCGAAGTCATGAGTCTGACACAAGCAGCCTACACCCGCATTCAAGAAGAAACCGACGGAAAACGCCCGCACTACGAGCGTTACTCGCTGCTCGCGGTCCCGTCCACCGTGGAGGAGCTCCTCGGCCTCCACGCCCCGGGGGGGCTGACGGGAGAACTGGGGCTGACCCCAAAGGGCCGCGTGCTGTGCATCATCGTGGACGGAATGGGCTACCTCAAGCTCCGTGAGCTTCTGGAGAGCGCGGAGGTGACCTTGGGCCCCCGTACGGCCACAGGCACCCTCCTCCCCCTCACGTCCGTGTTCCCCCCGACCACCACCACCGCCCTCACCTCCCTGTCCACGGGAGTGAGCCCCGCGGTGCACGGCGTCCTAGGTTATACAGTGTTCTTGCAGGACCCGGGAGCGGTGGTGAACATGATCCACCTCTCCCCGCCAGGGGCGCACAGCGGAGCGCTGGCCAAGCTCGGCGTCAAGCCCGAGGGGATGCTCCCCGTGCACACGACATACCAACGGCTGGCAGCCCAAGGTACCTCCACGACCCTCTTTCTGCCCAAGCGCATCGCCAACTCAGGGTTGTCCGAGCTCCTGTACCAGGGAGTGGAGAACAAGACTGCCTTCTTCTCCCTGAGTGATCTGTTCATGCACCTGCGCCGGGCGCTCAGAGAGCCGGGACGGCGCCTGCTGAGCGTATACTGGCCCAACACCGACACCATCGCCCACGAGTACGGGCCCCACTCCTCGGCCTTCGCCGCCGAGGCCCGGCACTTCTTCCGCACCGTAGAGGAGGAGCTCTTGTCGCGGGTGGAAGACGTCACCGTGCTCATCACCGCCGACCACGGCTTCCAGCCGTTCGACCCCCAGCAGGACATGGTGTCCTGCCCTGACCACCCGGAGCTCAGGGAGTCTCTCCTTCTGCCCCCGGTGGGAGAGGCGCGGGCGGCAACCCTGTTCGTCAGGCGGGGACACGAGGCACAGGTGAACGATTTCTTCCGGGAGCGCTTCCCGGAGGAGTTCGAGGTCCTCTCTACCGAACAGGCTCTCCAGCGCAAGCTGTGGGGCGCAGAGTCTCCGAGTTTTGAAGTGCAGGCCCGCTTGGGGGACCTCCTGGTCCTGTCGCGGGGACGCAAGGGCCTGATGTGGCCCAAAGAGACAGTGAGCATGCGCGGCATGCACGGGGGGATGACCCCCGAGGAGCTCCTCGTGCCGCTGCTCGCCCTGGAACTATAGGAGGCGTTGAATGGCCCTGGTCAGGAAAACCAACGAAGTGCCGGCCGTGGACCTGTCCGACGGACAGACAGTCGTAGGTGCCACAAAGCAGCTTCTCCTGGGGCCCGCAGAGGGCGCTCCCACATTCGCCGTACGGTTGTTCACCCTGACCCCGGGTGGACACACCCCCCAGCACAGCCACCCCTTCGAACACGGAGTGGTGGTCCTCGCAGGACAAGGGGAGCTTGTAACCCCGGAGGCTGTCCATCCCCTCGCCCCGAGCACCGCAGCCTACGTCGCCCCCGCCGAGAAGCACCAGTTCCGCAACACAGGTAGCGAGCCCTTCCGCTTTTTGTGCGTTGTTCCTCGGCACGTAGAGGAGTGACCTCCGACCATCGACCAGCGCCGAAGGAGCAAGCCCATGGCCGCCGACGAAGTCCTGGTGGGAATGTCCGGAGGGGTGGACTCAACGGTCTGTTCCCTGCTCCTCCTGCGCCAGGGGTACCGCGTGCGGGGGATCACCCTGTGGCTGTGGGAGCCCGATCAGCACATGGAGAACCCCTGCTGTTCGGTGAACACCGCCTCCCTGGCCGCCCGTGAGCTGGGGATACCCCACGAGATCGTCCCCGCCCACGCGGAGTTCCGCCGGCTCGTAATCGAGCCGACGCTGTCGGCTTACCTCGCCGGCAACACCCCCAACCCGTGCGCCCTGTGTAACAGCGAGGTCCGCTTCATCCTGCTGGCCAAGGAAGCCACGCGCAGAGGAATCCCGTACATCGCCACCGGGCACCACGTACGCCTGCACCACCAGGGTGGGAGGACACGCCTTCTCAGAGGTCGCGACAGGGCAAAAGACCAGTCGTACTTCCTGTACAGCGTGGGCCAGCCTGAGCTGCGGGCGGCACTGATGCCCGTGGGAGAACTCACCAAGCAAGACATCCGCCGCCTGGCCCGCGAGCTCGACCTCACGGCGGCCCGCCTTCCGGAGAGCCAGGACCTGTGCTTCGCCCCCCAGGGCATTTCCTCGCTCCTGTCCCCGGGGACCCCGGGACCCATTAGACACGCATCCGGCCGCAGACTGGGCACCCACGACGGATTGGCCGGCTACACCGTGGGCCAGAGGAAAGGGCTGGGCCTGAGCTGGCACGAGCCTCTGTACGTAGTGCGCCTGGAAGCAGACACCAATACTTTGGTGGTGGGCCCGGAGAGCGCCCTGTACTCCCGCCACTTGACCGCAACGCGACTCCGCTGGCCCCGCGGGCGCCCCCCGGGCCGCGCCTTTCGCGCCCAGGTGCAGACCCGCTATCGCGCACTTCCAGTCCCCGCCGCTGTGGAGCTGTGGGGAGACAAAGCGCTTGTCCAGTTCCAAAGCCCCGTTCGGGCCGTCGCCCCCGGCCAAGCGGCCGTCTTCTACCGTGGAGACGAAGTGCTCGGCGGAGGGCTAATACACCGGAGCTAGCGACAATAGCAGGCGCCGTCCGCGCAATACGGGCCGCCCAGGCGCTCGATCTCGCGCGTCACGTGCTCGATCCCCACTTCCCGCAGCGACTCCTTGATCCGCACATTCCACAGCACGCAGAGCGTGATCCCCACATCGTCGGCGAGAAGCTCAAGGCGCTGTACGCGTCGCTCCTCGAACCCAAGGCGACACCGGCTACCTCGCGGAGCACAAGCCGCTAGCGCCTCTCCGCCCCCACCCGAGTTGGCGTAGCGTCGGAGTTTATCTCCGACGCCGTACGGCGCCGGCAAGCTGCGCCGCTACGGATCCGGCGGTAGCGTCGGGGCTTGTCCCCGACGCATTCCATATTCGGCGCAGGCAAGCTGCGCCGCTACGGATCCGGCGGTAGCGTCGGAGTTACGACTGTGCTGGTAGCGTCGGAGTTTACCTCCGACGCTCAGAGTTCATCTCCGACGCCGCTCGGGCCTCACCCCGACGCTACCAGCCTTCGGTCTTTACTGCGTTCGCTCGACCTCGAACTGTCCGACCAACTCGTAACTCTCGAACGTACCGCGGAGCATCCCGCCGACGGCTCCATATTCACTAATCGTAAGCTGAACGGGGAAGAGATCGGGCATGGCCAGGTCTGCTTGGCGCCGATCCACGAGCACCATCCCCGGGTCGCGCTCGTTCTCGGCGATGTCCTCCTCCAGTTTCGCCTTGGTCGCGAGGCTGACCGCAAAGTGCGTCCCGGGGCCTTGCACGATCGGCGTGCTTGCCCAGTACCCAATGAGCGTCACCCCAGGTTCGGTCCGCTGCTTGCCGCTTTCGGTGTTATCGTACCAGCCTTGGGGGACTCTCAGGCACAGGTCCCCGGCGCGGACATCCATCCAGTCGGTCGGGGTGTCCACCGGAGGAGATCCCGGCCGCCCGCTGGTGTCGTCGTCGGTGTCAGGTGTGGTCGAGTCCGGCGGCTTCACAGTGGCTCCGGTGGCGTCCGGGTCGCCGGGAGGTGCATCGACCGAAGGCACTCCGACCCCCGGGCCGTCCGCAGTGGGGTCGGCCGAAACCTGCGCTAGCAAGCGGTAGCCGCCGTGCCCGTGTGTCCGGTACAGCCGCACGAAGTACGTCCCCGGCGCCAGGCCCGCCCGTTCCACCGTGCGCACCGATGCGTGCCCCGCGGTCTCCTGTGCGAGGCTAGTCGTCCCGTTCACATCGTACAGATAGAGGTTGAACTTCAGCGTGTCCTCGGCGGTCGCCGTGATCCTGAGCGTCCCCGGCCGGTCGATGGTGACCGGAAACCGCACATCCGTCAGGACGTCGAGCGCCCCTTCGATCGGATTCCCGACCGCCTCATACGAGGCTGCCTGGGCCCAAGACCCAGACAGCACCAGCATCCCGCCGACCACAACCAATGCCGCTAACCACAGTCCTGCCCCAGCCGTCCGCGTGTTCATGGTCCGCCTCCTGTATCGCGTGCCCGGCAGGACCGCAAGGCGAGCGCAGCAGAGCGCATATGAAACACGCACTTCGCCTTGCCGGACCGTCCTCGGGGACATTCCGCATCAGCGACGATACTCCTCTGAGGGCACAGAGGTCCGCACCACCTCTTGCCCCCGGGCAAGTCTGCTCATCCGACGTCTTCCCAGGAGACCATATCGAGTTTCCGCTTGTGATCACCACTAGAGCGGGAGGCACCGTAGCGCCGGCCGAGGGACACCCCGCACCCGCTATTCCCGCATGTCCAGCTCGCCCCCCTGTTCGGCGGTGAGGAAGCTCATCTCCATTTGGCGGTGGCGTCGGGGCTTGTCTCCGAAGCCGCACGCGTGGCCGCCAAGCTGCTGCGCTACACAGGTCTGGGGAGAGGGTTAGGCCGCTTCCTCCCCTTGATCATCGGCTGGGCCAGCAGGGGGGATCAGCTGCTCCAGCAAGTGTTCTAGGCTCTTCTCGATGAGTTCCAGCTGAGCCAGAGCCTCAACCTGAATGGCTGCCGGGGCCAGTTGCTCGCTCAGCCATTCAGCCAACCCCTCATCGTGGACCTGAAGCTTCCCGGGCCGGTAGCCTACGTCATCGTCGTTGGCGAAGCCTACGAGGGCCCCAAGCAACAGCGTTACCGGCGAAATTTCAGTGTCTTCCGATATCTCGCTTGACCGCACGCGCCCCGACTCTGTGCTCCCACACAACCCTAGAAGCGGGCCCTCCGCCGTTTCCTCCTCTGTGCCGTCGAGCGGCGGAAACTGCACCACCGCCAATTGCCACGTGTCCTCAGCCCGCTGTGGGAGCTGGCTAAGTGCTTGCGCTTCGCTATTCAAATCCATCTTCTCCCCCCTTGTGGCCAGTCGCCACACCCATCGTAGTGGGTGCTCGGACCGACCACAACAGGGGGCGTTGCATCCCTGCCCCCTCCCCGCCGGAGTGTTCACAGCCCTCCACGGGTGGAATCCAGTAGGACTGTCCGGCAAAAAGCGGCAACATACCCAACACGCAGAGCGGGGCTTGTCCCCGACGTTCGGTCAGCGGTAGCCTCAGAGCTTATCTCAAACGCCACACGTGGCAGACAAGCTGCCACGCTACCCATTTGGTGGTGGCGTCGGGGCTTGTCCCCGACGTTCGGTCAGCGGTAGCCTCAGAGCTTATCTCCGACGCCGCACGTGGCAGACAAGCTGCCACGCTACCCATTTGGTGGTGGCGTC
>PWTL01000055.1 GCA_003562845.1 Candidatus Acetothermia bacterium | reverse complement strand
TCCGCGTGATCAGCCGACAGGGCCTCGCCAAGGCAATCCGTCGGATCACCGAGCGTCAGTCAATGGGCCGGTTCAGCGCATCGCGCCGTGATCTCCAATCGGGCAGGAACCTGTCCAGTAGCGCTCTGAAGCGATCGTTGTGCCGCCGCTCGAGGAGATGGACCATCTCGTGGACCAGGATCCACTCCAGGTGCGCTACGGGCATCTTGGCCAGCTCGAGGTTCAGCCAGATCCTGCGCGCCTCCACGTTGCAGGTTCCCCAGCGGGACTTCATCAGCTTTGTTCGGCATTCGGCCACCTGAACGCCCACCTTCGGCTCCCAGTGGGCAAGGAGCGCCGGAATCCGCTCCTGTAGTTTCCTGCGGTACCACGCCTCGAGCACAGCCTCGCGCTTGGATCGGTCGCTTCCCGGCCGCACGCGAAGCTCCATGGTCCCGTCCCGCAAGCCGACCGATGGCGCAGCGTCGACCTCGATCACCTGCAGCCGATAGGCCCGCCCCTCGAACCAGGACGTCTCCCCGGTGACCAGCTCCCGCTTCGCCCGGCTCCCCTCCCGAACAACCCGCGCCTGCTGGCGGCGGATCCATTCCAAGCGGGAGGCTACCATGGCTCGCACGGTCGCATCGTTCACCCGGCGCGGGACGGAGACGCGCACCCGCCCATCCGGCGGGCAGACGCGCAGGTGAAGGTGCTTGATGTCCTTGCGGACGAGCTCCACCTGGATCCCACCGACCTCCATTTGCTGTGTTGCGTTCTCGCTCGCCCTTCCCGCCATACCCACGATGGTAACCGCTGGCTACCTCGGATTGGCGACCCTCCCCATGAACAGGATGCTCCCGGTCGGGCAGTGCCGAAGCAGGACGACCATCGACAGCTCCTCGCCTTCGTAGGGAAGCTCGAGGAGCTGCAGTTCGTCGAACTCGGCGTAGCGGAACATATCAGTCTGCTGCATCATCGGTACCTCGACCGTCTCGTCGGCCGAAAGGTGGAAGGGCTCGTGTTTCGTGCGGTCCTGCTTGAACTGGAGGGCCCAGTCGCCGTCGAAGTAGATCGCGTTGACAAGCATCAGCCGCGTCAGCGGGCCGACCGCACCGGGAGCGAGCAGATACTCGATACGCTCGCGGGTCTTCTCGGCAACTCAAGAGTTGATTTGGCAACCCAAGGGTTGATCGCCCGGCGCGCTCCCTCGCCGTCCGCCTGGAAGTCCACCTCCCGCAGGCCGGCCCCGTAACGCACGCGAGCCAGTTCCAAGAACTCCGGCAACAATCCGCAGCCCTCCTGCCCCCAGAGTGCGTTAGCCACCGAAAACTCGTAGGGCTTGTCCGCTCCGTCGAGCACAGTTAGGAAATTCTCGAACGCCTCGTGCGTTCGCTCCTCGGGCAGCGCGAACCGTAGGACCTCGGCCATCTGGTCGGCCGTCTCCCCCGCGGCCCCCGCATGGGTCATCCCCAGCGCCGTGGAGATGCTAAGCGGCGACAGAACAAGGTTCCCCGGCTCGCCCTGCACCCGGGTCGTACAAGGCCAGGGCGAACGCCGTGTTCCCGTCCACAAGTTGCCCCAGGTCATCTGCCACCGGGCTCAGGGCCCACCCCGCCTGGGCTACGATTTGCAGCCCCACGAACACCAACCCGACTAATCCGCCTAGCTTCATCGCTCCCACGCTCCTTATGGGGCACATCTCCTGAGACACAGTGAACCCCACCGCAGGCGCCTGACAAGGGGGGACACCCCTCGAACCGGGCCATCCTGAGCTGCCCGAAGAGGAGGTCGACGCCGACCGCCGATCAGGGAGCGAATGGCGAGAGGGGAGGTCGTGCAGGCCTCCCCTCGCCTTTCTCCGGTGCCGAGCGCACGGCCCTCCGTACCCTCAGTGCGTCAGGGCCCCTGCGTGATGCTGAATGGCTGGCCGGCGATGGTCAGCGTGCAGGAACGCGTTCTCGCTACCGGAGACAGAGGCGCCACAGTCACCGTGACCGTGCCGCTGCCAGCGCCGCTGCTCGGGCTCACCGTCACCCAGCTGCAGGGGCTGGTCGCCGTCCACCGGCAGTGCGGGTCGGTGGTCACGCGGATCGTCACGGTTCCCCCGCGAGCCGTGAAGTGAGCGCTCGTTGGTCGGATGGCAAACGCACACGCCCTGGTGACGCACGGCCTCTGGGCAACGTTCAGCGTGGCGGTCCAGCCGGTGCCCGTGAACACGACAGAGCCGTAACGTGTCTGCCCCGTGTCGTTAGATGCCGCAGTGATCGCCAAAACGGAGCTTCCCACCCCGCTTGTGGGCACGACCGTGAGCCAGGGGTCGTTGGTACGGGCCCTCCATGGGCAGCCGGCCTGCGTGGTCAGCTGGACCCTGGTGGAGCCGCCGCACTCCGGTGCGGTCCAGCTGGTAGGGTCGATCGAATATGTACAAGCAGCAACGCCGCGGACGACGTGGGTTCGTTCGTTGTTTGTCTCATCGCTTTCAGTGACTTGGTTTCCCGGGTCAGCTGTGGCGGTGAAGGTCTCTGGACTTGTGGAAAGCGGCAGGTTGAAGGTGTGTGTGATCGAAGCACCGGCGGCCAGCGAGCTTACACCGGCGATGCCTGCTGGCCCCGCGCCCTGCAGCTGTACGTTGAACGCTGCTGCACCGGCGATGCCCTGATTGCGGGTGACCACGGTGAACGTGACGTTCTGGCCGATCGCGGGGTTGAGGGGGGTATGACTGATCGACTCGATGACCAGATCCGGCAGCAAAGCAGCCACCGTACCTTCTTGGAGCTTCCGCCCCGGCCCGCAGGTGAGGAACTTCCACGGGCATGTCCTGGCCGCTGTCACCGCACCGGTGACAGCGGTGCCCCAGGTACAACCCCACACCGCCGCCTCTTGCTCGCGGTCCAGTTCGGTCGGGGCCGGCACACAGAACCCCATCTTGGCCGTTTCGCCAGGCATGATGCCGCAGCTTCCAGGCGGAGCGTGCCATTGCCATTCGTCTCCGTCGGGCCAGTTCATCAGCCACCCCGGTGGGCCCCACTGGTTCGCCGTTGTGTGTCCGTGAGCATTGGAAACGAAAGAAACGCAGACGCCACAGCCTTCTCGACAGTAGTCGATGTTGGTGATGATGTACGTGTAGCAATCCCAGTTGGGTTCCGCGTGGTGCTCGACCCCCACGCACACGTTGAAGCTGCCGTAGTTGGTCTGCACCTTGTGTTCGCAGACACACTCCCCCTCGTGAGCAGGCCCCGGGACGGCTCCCGTAAATTTGTACCTGACGTCCACCGTAGCCACGTGGACCACGGCGTTCGCGGTGTTCAGCATCACGAACCGAACCTGCTCGACAGTCTTCTCTCCGGCGTTGATCGTGAAGTAACCGCTGGCGCTGCCGCCGCCGCTGGGGTAGACGGGAGATCCGGAGTGCCACATGTCCCCCGAATAGCTTCCTCCTGTGAGCGGCCAGCCGATGATGCGCACGCCTCCGGGCTCGTTCGTCCTGTAGTTGAGCTTGTAGTTGACGGGTGCTCCGAACTCCAGCTCGGCCGGGGACGTGGGGTTAAACGTGATGTCATGGAAGGAGTGCTGTGCCAGACCAGTCATTTGCAGCGCTAACAGCCCGAGGATCACAAACCCCAACGCTCCATACGCTTTTGTGCCGCACGTGCTCCGCACAAGAACCACCTCCGTAGCTGAGATTCACCTCTTAGTGAAGCGGAGCTCTTCCCTGGCCCTCACCTCCCCTGCCGAGCTCGGCATGGCGGACCGAAAAGAAAGCTTAGATTCGCGCCGTGTGAAAGGAAATGTGAGGAGACGGGAAGGGCACTTATGCGCAGAGCATCGGCAGTTGTACCGAGCTGCCGCTGCTGCGGCTGCAAGGTCGTCTTCAAGACACCTCCACTGGCCAGCACAGGCCAACAAGCTGCCTGGCCCTCGGGAATCGCCCCGCGAAGCCATTCCCTCGGAGGATATACACAGTGCACGCCTGTTGGGTTTCACCGCCCCTTGAGTGGGCAGTGTAATTGGAGGGCCCGACTCTTGCCCGATGAATGGCGCAACCTGCCGAACGGTCGTCTCCCCACGATAAAGTAACGCCTATCACATTCATCCTGTGGATTATCGGCGAACCGCACGTTGGGGATCAGTGGGCGTGCCCCTCGCATCGGAGCCGGTAGTCGGCAGGCGACTCGATCACGAACCCCGTCCGCGTGGCAAGTTCCAAGAGCGCACGGTCTCCGGTGACCAACACATCGGCATTTCCTCTGTGGGCAAGCCCCAGGAACGGCTGATCGGCGCAGTCCCCACAGGCCACCGGGCAGCGCTCGATCCGTGAGACCGTCTTGCAGTAGACCAGATACTCCCCGAGGAGCTCGCGCCGATCTTCGGGCCTCAGTCCGAATTTTGGATAAGTCAGCACCCGGAGGAGCTCGTCCACCGTCGCGCGTGAGACTAGAGGCATGCAGGAGCGTTCGGCCCAGTGGCGCCTGAGCCAGGCGAGCTGAGCCTTCTGGAACAGCAGCGCAGACACAACCACAGCTGTATCGAAGACAACCCTGAACGTTACTCCGACTTGCGCGCCCACGTCACTGCGTTCGCCACATCGGCCTCATCCAAGCCCAGCTCGGCGAGCTTCGCCCGGACGTCGTCCGCACGGCTCCGCCGAAGCGGCCGCAGGACGATGGCATCGTCTTCGGCGGACACGTCGAAGTAATCAACGTCCTCAAAGCGACTCACGATCGCCTTGGGAAGCGTGATCTGGTTCTTCACCGTCTTCTTGGCCAGCATGAGACACCTCTCTACAAGGAAGTAAGGACAGTGTACTTCCTTGTTCAGCGCCGCGCAACGCGTGGCCCCGCGTCAGGGTATGATCGGCAAGTGTGCGTCGGACCAAAGGAGGCGAAGTGTACACACTATCGGTAGTGCTATTGCGGCATCTGGAGCCAGCGGTGGACATGCTGGAGGCGGCCATCCTGGCGTGCCCTGAACACATGTGGCAAAGGGAAGGCACCATCAGCCCCGCCGAGCACATCTACCACACAATCTCCAGCTTGGATTTCTGGATCCGCGACCACGTGGAGCCCTTCCAGCCCCCACCCTTTCACGACGAGAACGCGGCCATGATGAGCGGACCAGCACAGAAGTCCCTGGACAAGAGCGCCCTCCATGAGTACCTGGTGCGCATGCGGGCCAAGTGTCGCGGTCAGCTCACTGCCAGCGACCAGGACCTGCTAGCCGAGAACGAAATCTGCGGAAAGCCGCTGTCGCTTGCCGACCGCTGCCTCATGCAGATCCGCCATGTCCAGCACCACGTCGGCGTACTCCACCGGATAATCCACGCGGAGACCGCCGCCGACCTCCCCTGGCACGAGCACGCAAGGCCCTCACATGGTTAGGCTTCGGGCATAACGTAGATCTCCCCCACCACAGGACGATCGTCTGACGAGAAATCATGCTCTTGCCGCCTTGACACGACCACAGGTCCCGGTGCCGTGAAGAACCGTTACATAGCGGTAGATATTGCGTGCACCAAACGGGTCCTTTTTGCCTCGTGAAGTCCGCGCTTATCTGGCCGGCATCATCGACGCCTGTGACGCCATAGGCGAGGCGCTCAGCGGAATAGATCTCCACGCGCATGAAGCCAGTTACCCCTTCTGAAAGAGTAGTGCAGAGACAGCAACCCATCCCCGGCACACGCTGGCCGGTGTAATGCGAGTTACGTTCGTACTCTATGGGAACGACAAGGTCTTGCCCCCTCCGCCCCCGGAAGTGCAGTGGAGAGGAACATACGAGCCAGCCCCGTGAGACTACGATGACGACGACGTTCTTGGAAGTACTGTGCGCGTGAACGCTTACTAGAAGGGAAAACGAGACTCACGCATATCCTGATCTCCCAGGTCCTACAGCGCGGGCTCCCCTACCTCAGGAACTTCGACACGAACGGCGAGGTCTCACCTCGCCGGAGGAAGTGCCCTGACGGCCCTTCGCCCAGGAACTCGGAGAACCACGACTCGTGTTCGATCTCCTCGTGCAGGATCGACAGGGCCAGGTCGTAGGTCCGGTGATCCTTGCCGGCGGTCATGTTGCAGATCTCCGTGTACCCGCGTACTGCAC
>PWTL01000043.1 GCA_003562845.1 Candidatus Acetothermia bacterium | reverse complement strand
CGAACTACTCCCAGATAGTCGCGCAGCATTTCTCCGCTCCAGTCGAGTCGAGCCCGTAGGGACACACTGGGGAGTGCCGCGTCCACGGTAAGCCTGGTGCGCTGTAGCTCGATAGCGCCCGGCAGAAGGGAGACGATTCCTGTCCAGCGAGCTCCCAACTCCACCTTCTCCGCCCCCGCGGCCCACACTGCAAGCAGAGCCACACCGACTAGCGCAACATGCCGCATGATTAATACAACTGTAGCATAGACCCTCTCTACCCGTCAAGAGGCTGTGTGTGTATGAGCTACGCCGCACGATACTGCACGATGCGTACACGGATAACCCAATTGTAACACTCATCACCTTAGCGACGCCCCAATATCCACGCTCTTGTGGAAAACGTGAGGGCCTACTGTCTCCTTTCGGGGGGACAGATGACCCCTCTATTAAGAGCACTATTGACCTCAGCGTTACAGGACACGCAGCTAAATTAGTTCACATTTTTCCCACAGGCAGGCCAAGCTGAGAGCGAGCCATGATGTTATTTCTTTCGGGAGCCGTTGTGCCCGGTACAAGGGCTGAACTTCGCACTCAGAATAGGAAGCGGACTTCAACCGTTGTCCCCTGCCACCCGTCGGGGCCAACATCGAGCGACGCCGTCCAGCGCAGAGGGTCCACCCGCCCGCTGGCGCCGATCTGGGCGTTCCATCTTCCCCCACTGCGCAGCCCCAACCGCGTGTGGAAGCGCAGCTTGTCCTCTCCCCAGCGCACGGTCATCCCCTGCGACGGGCTCGGCAGCACAGCCAAGTACGCCGACGTAGACCAGCGCCCACTTTCCCCCCCCAGTTCCAGCCCTGCAGACTGCAGCGACAGGTCTGCGCCCTCCAAGCGCACTTGAAGCCACGTTCCGCTCTCCCATCCCCCGGCCAGACTCCAGCGGACCCCTGTCCACGGCCAGCCTAGGTCTAGGCGCCCTTCCCCCCACCAGGGCAGGGCCTCCATCCTCGAGGAACCCCACGCGCCCAAGGCCCTGCTCCTGCCCCCGGAAGTCCACGCCGCCCTCCCTTGCCACCCTCCGGAGACTGTAAGATTGACAGGATCAAGAAAAGCGGAAGTCACGGCCTCCAGCTGCGACACCACCTGTGTGCGGCCTCCAACAGAATGCGACAGGGTGGTGCGGGCCACAACCCAGTCCCAATCGACTCTTGCCGTGCCCGAGGCGTTCCTCAGCTCAACGGCCCACAAATCGGCATCCGCCCGCCCGGAGAAGTCAACGCCCGCCCACTCCTGGCTCAGCGCTACCCACCCAGTCGCTCGCAGGGCATCTCCCTCCAGCCGCATCCGCCCTCCAACTTCAGCGGCGCATGTCGTCACGCCCACAGCGAGCACTATCCCCATCACCCACAGGGATCGTCTGCTCATCTCCTCTCCCCCTCCTGCAACACTGCAGCCACTTCTGCTACTGAGCGCTTCACCGCCGGCGTCCGAAACGGAAGCGTCGCCCCGTCGAGTTTCACCAACATCCCAAAGCGAGCCCGCGCCAGCAGCAAGAAGTATTGTTGCTGGAAGTCTCCATCCGTGGAGAATAACCGCAACACGGCGGAGCGACCATCAGCTCCGAGAAACACCTCCCGGATGATGAACGCTCCCCCGGACCAACTCTCCCTCCATCTGGCCAGGCTCTCCACTTCCGACCACGGTACATCCCGGTTCACCGTCGCGTGTGGCATATGTCCCTCCGCAATACGTGCCACGGGGGGGCCTCCCCTGCACTCCGCGCGCAGCCCCCAGATCTCCCGCCCGTCCAGGCGCCACTTACGTTCGTACCTGGTGACGGGCCCGCTGTCTCCGACGCTCTGCGGCCCCGTAGTTCGAAACACCCCCTCGGCCTCCAGCACCTGTTGCGCTTCCCGTACATACCAGGCCACATCGGACACCAGTTGCACCTCACCCCCGACAACCACGACCGCCGCCAAGGTACGTACGAACTCAGGTTGAAAGAGCCTCCTAGTAGCATGCCGCGCCTTGGGCCACGGACAGGGAAAGTTCACGTACACCGCGTGCACACTGGCCTCTGGGAAGAGCTCTCGCAGACCAAACCGGCCGTCTAGCCTGACCAATCGCACATTTTCCGCACCAACCCCTGCCGCGCGGCGCAGCGCATGTTCCACACAGGTCAGAGTCACATCGAAGCCTACGAAGTCCCGCTCAGGGTGCCTTGCGGCCACACGGGCGAGGAACTCGCCGTTTCCGAACCCCACCTCCACTGCCAGCGGCGCGGAGCGGCCGAATACCGCAGTCCAATCGGCGGGGACTCTGTCCCACTCTTGCGGCCGAAGGACCATGCGCCCGTACTCGTTCACCACGCCCACAGCTTACCAGACTGCACAGATCAACTCGCCATCGGCTCCGGTCGCTGAAGGAAGACGGTCTGCGTCGGATAGGCAAACTCTATTCCCTGTTCGGCGAACCTCCGGTACAGCTCCAAGTTGATCTCCTGCTGGACATCACGGTACACGGCGAAGTCGGGCACAAGGACGTTGTACACAACTTCGAAGCGCAGCGAGAAATCACCGTACTCGGCAAAGTGCGCTCGGTCGAATTCAACGTTCTCCCTCTGTTCAACGATCTCCCTGATCATCCCGGGGATCATCTTCAGCTTCTCGTAGGGCGTCTGGTAGGTGACACCGATGGAGAACACAATGCGCCGGCGGAACATCCGCTTGAAGTTCCGGATGCGGCTATTGAGGAGATCGTCGTTGGAGAACACCAGCTGTTCTCCGGACAGGCTCCGTACGCGGGTCGTTTTCAGTCCGATTCGCTCTACCGTGCCCAGGAGGTCTCCGACTATGATGAAGTCCCCTATTACAAACGGCTTGTCCAGCACGATGGACAGCGAGGCAAACAGGTCGCGGAGGATGTTCTGAACCGCCAAGGCAATGGCCACACCACCGAGGCCCAGTCCGGCAATCATAGAGGTGACCCGGATGCCCATGTTATCCAGGGCCACCAGGACTATGATCGCCCACAACACCACGTTCGCCAGGAACCCCAGCGCTTTAATGGTGGTGGCGGTGGCCGCGTCTTCCTCTTCCATCTTCTGGCGGGCATAACGGGCCAACCAGAAGGAGATGGCCCCGCTGCCCCAGAAGGCGACCTGCAGCAAGAACGCTACCAATACAACCGTGGAGAAGGTCCGGTCCACTGTCGGGGGAAGGCTGACAACCAACGACGCTGCGTACAACCCCACGATGATGAAGAAGAACCGCCTGGTGCGCCGCACCATATCCGCCGCCCCCCGGAACCAGGAGGGAGCGGTGACGCTGTCGTATCTGGCTACTTTGCGGGTCAGGATGCTCTTCAGCAACGCCAGGCCCAGCGCCACCCCGACACCGACGCCCAAGGCAATGCCCCACAGCCACCACGGGTTCCCGTAGAGCTCTCCAGAGAATATACCCACTGATGTCACCTCCCCGGGCTCAACGCTGGCAACGCGAACACCAGAAGGTACTGCGGCCAGCCTGCACGCACCGGCTCACCAGCGCACCGCACACAGGACAGGGCGCGCCCTCTCTCCCGTACACAGCCAGCTGCAAGGCGAACCTTCCCCGCTGGCCTCCTGGCTCCCGGTACCTGCCGTCGCTGAGCGTAGTTCCCTGTCTGGCAATGGCTTCCTGTAGCACAGTCGGTATAACCTCGACCATCCGCTCCACCTCCACGTTCCGGAGCTCGCAGGCCGGTCGGCGCGGGTCGATCCCCGCCCGAAAGCAGATCTCCGAGGCGTAGATGTTGCCGATCCCTGCGACCTTCCGCTGATCCATGAGCCACACCTTGATCGGCATACGCGAGCGGGCCAGCACGGCGGGAAGCCAGGCGAGGCCCTCCAGTGGCTCCGGCCCCAATCCAAGGGCCGGCTCTCCCCCTTCGAACACGCCCACCGTCGCCAGCCGGCGCAGGTCCACCAGCCGCATCTCCCCGGTGGAGAATCGCCACAGCGCACGCACTCGGTCGTCGGGATCGACTTGCCCCCAAGCGAGCCGTCCGCTCATGCGGGGATGGATAACTGTCCACTGCCCGTCCTCCGTATGCAAAAGAACGTGCTTGCCTCTTCTCAGCAGAAGATCCGCCTTCGCCGGCGTGCGCGTCTCCCGGAGAGACGCCCGTAGTGCCACGTCATACGCCACGACCTCCTCTAACTCCGCTCCCTGAACACGGGGACGCAGAAAGCGCACCATGGTCTCTACTTCGGGAAGCTCAGGCATCGTCTCTAGCGGCGTTCGAAGACGCGCCGGCCACCGAGGAAGGTCATCTCCACCCGCACTTGCTCGTGCGGCGCCGTACGCGGGTCCGCCGACAGGACAACCAGATCAGCACGAAATCCCTCCGCCACCTGCCCCACTTCCCCCTCGGCGAACGCGGCAAGCGCCGCCCCGCTCGTATACGCCTGCAGCGCGTCCTCAAGGCCGACCCGCTGGGGCTCGTGAGGAGGTGCCAGCACAGCGGCAATGCCCGACAGCGCGCCCATGGGCATCCCATCGGAGCCGAAAGCCAGCGGTATGCCCCGCGCTATTACCCAGGCATGGGGATCGATGCGCGCATCGCGGGCCGCCCCCAACCGGGACTCGTACATGCCCCCCCGACCGCTCCAGTTGGCCACGAAGTTCGGCTGCATCGAGGCCACAAGACCCAGCTCGGCCATTCGGTCCAGTTGCTCCGACGTGGCCAGCTCCAGGTGCTCCAGGCGATGCCTCTCTTCCCTCACAATGCCGGCGGCGTCCGCCGCCCCTAGAGCCGTTTCGATCGCTCGATCGCCGATCGCGTGTACCGCCAACTGTAGCCCCTCCTGCCCGGCGGTGCGCCACAGTTTGGCCAGCTCTCCGCCCTCAACGAGGAGGCTTCCCCGGCCCTCTCCTTCAGCATAGGGCTCCATGAGCGCCGCACTGGCCGCCCCCACAGATCCATCCAAGAACACCTTCAGCCCGGCCAAGCGCAGCTTGTCATCACCGAAGCCGCGCTCGATGTTCAGTTCCGACAGAGACCGCAGTGACTGCCAAGGGAGGTACACAAAGGCCCGCGTCTGCAGGAGGCCACGCCGGCGAGTGGCCTGGTAGGCCTTCAGCGCCGTCCCGCCGCCCATCTCTGCCACCGAGGTGATCCCCAGCCCCGCCGCATGGCGCGATGCCTCGGCCAGCGCCTCCACTTCCACCTCCCGGTCGAGGCGAATGCTGGTCAGAAGCTCCCACGCGGGCGTCTCCCGCAGATGCCCTCGCTCCCGATCCACGAGCTCTCCGTCCGGAGCCGAGCAGTGTGCCAAAGCCAACGTGTTGCACGCCACGAGGTGCCCGTCTACCCGCACTGCACAACCCGGTTGTCGCGGAATCGCCCGGTCCAAATCCTGCCTCTCCAGGTACCTTCTCTCCCTCCACCGAGATTCGTCCCATCCGCGGCCCACCACCCACTGGCCGGGCCGCTTGTGAGCCGCCTCGGCCAGCATGTCCAAGGCGTCGGACAGAGAACGTGCAGCGGCCAAGTTCACGTAGTAGGTGAGCTCCAGTCCCGTCTGCAGGAAGTGGGTGTGGGCATCGAAGAACCCCGGCAGCAAAGCTTTGCCCGTCAGGTCCAGCAGCACCGTGCTCTCGTCGCCCAGTCGGAGCACACTCTCCCTGGGCCCCACTGCTTGGATGCGTCCACAACGGATCGCAACCGCGTCGTGACCGGGTTCTCCCAACGGAAGCACACAGCCATGCACAATCAGTTCTGCGCCCATATGGGTTGCATTATAACCTGCCCTGTGCTTCGACCCGGGCAACAGAGTAGGATAGGGCTGTGAAGACACTGGTGCTGAGCCCGGACGAAGCAGGTCTCGCCCGAGCCGCGGAGATAATACGCCGGGGGGGGCTGGTCGCCTTCCCCACCGAGACCGTGTACGGCCTGGGCGCGGATGCCTTGTCGGCACAGGCGGTGACCCGCGTGTTCGAGGTCAAGGGACGCCCCCGCTTCGACCCGACGATCGTCCACGTGGCAGCCCCGGAGGAGGTGCGCACTTTGTGGAAGTCCATCCCTCCGCTCGCCGAGATGCTTATGCAGCGGTTCTGGCCCGGCCCCCTGACGTTGGTCCTCCCCAAGAACAGGAGCGTGCCGGACATCGTTACTGCAGGGCTCCCCACAGTCGCCGTGCGCATGCCCGCGCATCCCGTGGCCCTCAAGCTGATCCAGGCCGCGGGACGACCTCTCGCTGCGCCCAGCGCCAACCGGTTCGGAAGATCCAGCCCCACCCACCATGAACACGTGCTCAGCGATCTGGACAACCAGGTGGAGGCGGTGTTGGCCGCCGGCCCCACCACGGTGGGGATCGAGTCGACAGTTCTTTCCCTGGCTGAGCCTACTCCACGACTGCTGCGGCCCGGGGGGACAGCGCTGGAGGCGCTGCGCGAACTGCTGCCTGCTCTGCGAGTGGACGCCCCCACGGGCCCCTCCAGCTCCCCGGGGACCCTGCCCAGGCACTACCTTCCACGCACGCCGCTGTTCCTCCTGGAGTCCGGTCCGCCAGAGGCCAGTGGGGAGTACCTCGAGCGCCGCCGCTGCGGAATGCTGGCGTTCAAGGAGCCGTGGCAGGCTTTCGGCCGGGTGGAGCGTCTCTCTCCAGCTGGAGACTTGCGGGAGGCCGCAGCACAGTTCTTCGCTGCTCTCAGGAGGTTGGACGCCGCGGACCTATCGGCCATCGTCGCCGAGCAGGTTCCGGAGGAAGGGCTAGGGTTGGCGATCGCCGACCGCTTGCGGCGCGCCTGTTCCGGTCGCGCCAGGCTGGTCGGTGAACGCGTGTGGATTATTCGCTGAGACCACCGTAATAAGGAGGACATATGAGACTCAAGGGCAAGCGTGTGGCTGTACTCGTCGCCGGCATGTACCAAGAGCTCGAGTTTTGGTACCCCTACTACCGCCTGCAGGAGGAGGGCGCTGAGGTAGTGGTGATCGGTCCCGAGGCCACCCAGTACAAGAGCAAACTTGGGTACCCGGCCAAGGCCGAGCTCGCGGCGGCTTCTGCCCGGGCTGAGGAATTCGACGCCGTCGTCATCCCCGGCGGTTTCGCCCCGGACATCATGCGCAGGAGCGCCGAGCTCGTCGACTTCGTGCGCAAGTTATCCCAGACGGGCAAAGTAGTGGCCGCCATCTGCCACGGCCCGTGGATGCTTTGCTCAGCCAGAGTGGTCAGCGGCAAGCGCGTCACCAGCTTCGTCGCCATCCGCGACGACCTGGAGAACGCCGGAGCGACGTGGGTGGACGAGCCAGTCGTGCGAGACTGGAACTTGATCACGTCCCGTGTGCCCGCCGACCTGCCCGTGTTCATGCGGGAGATCATCTCCGCGCTTGTCACCCCCGCATAAGGGAGAGCAAGAGCCGGCGGTAGCTGGCGGCGGCCTTGGACAGCGCCGCGATCGGAACCCCTTCGTCGACGCGGTGCGCCGCCCGTTCATCGCCCGGACCGTACCCGAGCGTGGGGATGCCGCGCAGACCGCAGGATGCCACCCCATCCGTGGAGAAATTCCATGCACAAAGAGGAGGCCGACCGAGGGCCTCCCGGGCCCTGACCGCCCACGCCGCCCCCGGTTCAACCCACCAGGCGGGAAAGAACTGCCGCGCCCAGCACTTGGCCCCCGTGTAAAACTCCAGCTCCGTCTCCTCGACCGAAAGTGGGAGGTCCTGATACGCTTCGAGCACCGAGTCCACTGATTCCCCTCGCACCCCGCGGCGGTCGAGGAGGACCCAGGCTCGCTCAGGGACCACCGGCACGGGCGCTCCACCCCCCACCGCCACGGGGGTGAGTGTGGCCTTCCCCAAGGCCGGATCTACAGGCAGGGGATGCTCCAACGCCCGCGATAGCATTTCGTTTAGCTTTACAATGGCGTTATCCCCCAAGTCGGGCATGGAGGCGTGCGCTGGACTTCCCCGTGCCTCAAGCCGCAACACCGCCCGCCCCCGATGCCCCAAGGCAAGCCGCAGATCAGTTGGCTCGCCGAGGATCACCACATCCGGCCGGGGCAGAGTGTCAAGGGCCCGCGCCAGCGCCACCCCCTCGGCAGTTTCCTCATGCCCCACGTAAACCAAAAGCAGCGTGCCACGGATGCTTCCCCCGACCGCCCCGGTCCCGGCCAACTGAGCAGCAATGGCTCCCTTCATGTCCACCGCGCCCCGGCCCCAGAGAGTGCCGTCCTCCACTCGGCCATTCACAGGGCGGCTCCACGTGGCCACATCACCCACGGGCACGGTGTCCATGTGTCCCTCGAGCAAGACAGTCGGCCCCCCACCGCGACGAAGGCGCCCGATAACCGTGCCCCACGGGTCACATTCTACCTCGCAGAATCCTCGCAATACTCGGGCCAACACTTCGGCAAGAGGGCCTTCCTCCCCCGCCAAGCTCGGTATGCGAACGAGCTCCTCCGCCAACCGGACGGGTTCGATCATGCCAGGTGGATCTCCACGATGTCCCCGTCTTGGACCGCATGGTCCATGGGGGCGTGCTGTCCGTCGAACTTGCTCGACCCCCACAGCCTGACAAAACGCAACCTGTCCAAGAACTCTCTGTGCACGTGCTCCACCACGTCCAGCACCGTGGCCCCCGTCCTCAGGGTGTAAGGTTGCTCCATGTCTGCGCCCTGTCCTGGTTTCTTCGAGTACACGCGCACCACATCGGCTATCTCAAACAGCCGGCGCTTGCAGTCCTCCAGTCCCTCCCCTGTCTCCACGGACACCCCCACCACCGGAAACCGTCCTCCAGCCCACTCCTGAGCACGGGCCAGGCCGTCCAGGGACAGGTCGAGCCTCATCCCTACAAGAAGAGTACGCCGCTCCACCGTGCGCCAGTCCACATGCCTGCTCGGCCCTCCGCCCAGAGACACATGGCGTTCGGCGAGCATCTCCACAACCAGCTCCACAGCTTGCGGGCTCCTTTCGTCCGCCAGATCCCAACACAGGGCCACGGCGTCGGCTGTACGCGCAGCGCCGAACACCCACCCTTCCGTGTACTCGGCGGTTATGGGCGGAAGGTCGACAAGCTGCACCTGCACGTCCTCGTAGGGCATCATCCCCGGAATAGGGCGGAACGTGGACATCGGATAGGGAGCGACCTCAGTTTTGGCATTGGTCAGTGCGGCCACCAGGGAAGATTTCCCCGAGTTGGGAGGCCCCACAAGTGCGATCTGCGCCGCCCCTTCCGGCTCTACATGGTAGGACGGCCCCCCCGACTTGCCGGAGCGACGCCGCTGCTCGGCCCGTTCTTTGAGCTTGGCCAGCCGCCTCTTGAGGTCGGCCTGCATCTTCTCCGTTCCTTTGTGCTTGGGAATGGTGGCCAGCATCTCCTGCAAAGCCTCCATCCGCTCTTCGTCGCTGCTCGCCTGGTTCAACCTCTGTCGCGCAGCCAAGAACTCCGGTGTCAGGTTCGCGGGCATGATGACCTCCGAAGTGCATTGTAGGGGGCACACGCACGCTGTTCTAGCGCTGCAGCCATGCGGCGGCTATAGTGAGGGCGTTATGGCTAACCGAATCTGCGAACTGCTTGGGATCAGCTATCCAATTCTTCTCGGAGGAATGGCCCACGTCTCCCGCCCGCCGTTGGTGGCCGCCGTCTCCCGGACCGGCGGGCTGGGCGTGCTCGCCTCCGGGGGGCTCAGCGCAGAGCAGCTGGAACTATCCATCGCCGAGGTCCGCCGTCTGACCAACAAGCCGTTCGGGGTGAACCTCATGCTCATGGACCAGTGCGTGCCCGAGCAGGTGGAAGTCATAGTACGAACACAGGTGCCTATCGTCACCACGGGAGCCGGCAGCCCAGCTCGATATATGGACAGACTGAAGTCAGGCGGAACGCTGGTGTTCCCGGTGGTCCCAGCCGTCTCCTTGGCCATGCGCATGGAGAAGCTGGGCGCCGACGCGCTCGTCGCCGAGGGAACCGAGGCCGGAGGGCACGTGGGCACAGTGACCACCATGGCTCTCATTCCCCAAGTGGTAGACGCCGTGTCCCTGCCCGTGGTCGCCGCAGGGGGGATCGCCGACGGCCGGGGGATGGCCGCGGCTCTGGTCTTGGGGGCGGAAGGGGTCCAGGTGGGGACGCGCCTGTTGGCGTCAGAGGAGGCGCCGGTACACGAAGGGTTCAAACAGGCGGTGCTACAGGCGAAGGACCGGGATACCCTGGTCACCGGACAATCGGTGGGGCGGCCTGTACGCTGCCTCGTAAACAGGCTGACCAAGGACCTGGCCCGGTGCGAGGCACAAGGGGGCTCGGCCGACCAGTTCGAATCCCTGGCCGCCGGAGGACTGCGTCGTGCTGTGTACGACGGTGACCGGGAGCAAGGATCGCTGATGGCCGGCCAGATCGCGGGGCTCATCCGAGAGATCCTCCCCGTACACACCATCCTCGAACAGATGATGGCCGACGCCAAGCGCATCCTCGCCCAACGGGGAGAGCTTCTGTCGTGAGCGTGGCCAACCCCCGCACACTGCGGGACCTGGAGCTGGAAAAGGTGCTCGACCAGGTGGCGCGGTCGGCCGGTTCCACGCTGGGCAGTGAGGCAGTGCGCTCTTTGCAGCCCTCGCCGGACAGGCACGCAGTCTCTGACGAGCTGGCCACTGTACAGGAGATGATCGGCGCCGTACAGGACGGGTTCTCTCCCGGGGGCATCTGCGATCTCAGACCTGTCTTGGAGGAGGCCCACGAGCGAGGGTCGCTCGACCCTGAGGACTTCCTGACCGTGGCCGAGACCTTGGAAGCTGCAGTCCGCATCCGCGACGCTTTGCTCGGCGAGGACATGCCCCGCCTGGCCTCCCTTTCCGGCGGGCTCTCGGATCAGGAAATCCTGGTCACGAAGGTGCGCCGGGCGATAGACGACAGAGGGCACATCCGCGAGGACGCCAGCCCAAAGCTGCGCCAACTGCACGCACAGCGCCGCCAATTGACCAAGGACATTCAAGGTGCGCTGCGCTCGTTCATGGATCGACACCGGGAGTGGCTGCAGGAACCAGTCATCACGCAGCGGGGCGGTCGCTTGGTGCTTCCGTTGAAGTCGGGTGCGCCGGGCCAAGGGCAGGTCGTAGTGCACGACAGCTCTGCCAGCGGGCAGACGATGTTCGTCGAGCCCACCTCCGCAGTGCAGCTGAACAACCGCCTGCGGGAGCTGGGAGACGACATCTGGCGTGAGGAGCTGCGTATACTGGCCGAGATCACGGACAAACTCCTCGCCGAGGAGGCTCTCATCCGCAAGGATCTCGCCGTTCTTGCCCGGCTGGACTCCCTGTACGCCAGGGCCAAGTACGCGCTTTCTTCCAGGGCCGAGGTCCCCAAGCTCACCGAAGAGGGGGTGGTGGAACTGCACGAGGCACGGCACCCGCTGTTGGGGGAGCGGGCTGTCCCCATCTCCCTGAGATTCGGGGGGCGACGGCGCCTGGCGCTGATCACCGGTCCCAACACCGGGGGAAAGACCGTTTCTCTCAAGACCATCGGACTGCTGACCCTCATGGCCCAGTCGGGGATCCCTATACCCGCCTCGCCGCTCACCACGCTAACCGTATTCCCCAAGGTCCGTTCTGATATCGGTGAAGAGCAGTCGATTGAGCAGAATCTGTCTACCTTCTCCTCGCACATGAAGAACATCATCGACCTCCTCAGGGAGACCGACGACTCCACCCTGGTCCTTCTCGACGAGCTCGGCGCGGGAACCGATCCCCACGAGGGAGCAGCACTGGGACTGGCCATCCTCGAACGTCTCCTGGAGGTGGGCTGCCCCGCAGCCGTAGCCACCCACCTCACACCGCTCAAACACTACGCTATCTCCCACCCGGGGATCGTGTCCTGCTCGATGGAGTTCGACCTCGCGTCGTTGTCCCCGACCTACCGCGTGCTGGAAGGAGTCCCGGGGCGCTCTTGCGCCCTGATCATCGCCGAGCGTCTCGGGCTCCCTGCAGAGCTGGTGGACAACGCGAAAGGGCGCCTGTCGACCGATGAAGTCCGGGCGGACAACGTCATCGAAGAGCTGCAGAGGGAGCGGTCGGCGGCCCGCCTAGCCCGCGCCGACCTCGAGTCCCAGAGAGACCGCCTCACCAAGCTGCGCACCGAGTATGAGCGACGTCTGCAGGAACTAAAGGAACGAAAATCCCAGGCGTTAAGCCGGGAGCTCACCTCCCTTGAGGAGAAGATCTCCGCAACACGCCGCGAGCTCGGGGAGTTGATCGCCACGGCTCGCTCCCAGCAGTCGGCCCAGGAGCGACGCGACGCGCTGCGGCGACTGGAGGACCTGGCCCAGCAGCTGCCCGACGGGCCCCACACCGAACCCCGCCCCGGCCGCCCTGTCCACGAAGGGGAGACAGTGCGTATCCGTAGCACCGGCGCGCTGGGCGTGGTGCGGGGAGTGGACGGTCAGCGGGTGGAAGTGGAGGTCAAGGGGCGGCGAGTGGAGCTGCCCCACGCGGCAGTGGAACCAGCCGAAGCGCCTCCCCCCCCCACAGTCTCGCGCCCGCAGTTCAGGGCGCGGGCGGACGCTCCGCTGGAGCTCTCGGTGCGGGGCCTGACTGTGGCCGAAGCACAGCGAGCAGTGGAGGAATGGCTGGATCGACTTCTCGTGGCTGGCGTACACTCCGGACGACTCGTGCACGGCAAGGGGACGGGGGCGTTGCGGCAAGGACTCCATCACTACCTGAGTCGGGCACGCCACGTGCGCCGCTTCTACTACGCCCCTCCCGCCGAGGGCGGCGAGGGCGTGACCATCGTCGAGTTGTAGCACCCGCACCCAATCGGAAGCACACTCTGCAGCAGCCCTCAACTGTGGATGCCGTCACCCCTCTGCCTGGGCACGGCCGGGAACACGGGGGTTGCACAGCTCACAACACAGTGTTATGTTATGGAGAGGCGCGGAGATCGCCCGCACGGCAACAAGGAGGCATAAGGCTGATGGCGTATGTACTGGGAGCACTGGTGCAGTTGTTTGCAGGTCTTATTGGGCTCCTGGCCGGGCTGGCTGCACTCCTCATCGGAGGAGTAGGGACAATACTCGGACTGGGACTCTCCGGAACCATAGTCTTGCTCGTGCTGCTGGGTGTTTTTCTGTCGCCCTGGTTTCTGCTGGGCCTTGCCGTGTGGGCGGTGTGGCGAGCGTTGGGACCGGGAAAGCCGCGGCGCGGCACGTGGTACGTGGTCCGCTGACCACGCCAAGCGCCTCTCAGTGGAGGAAAGCCCATGTCTCCGGGAATCCTTGACGTGGCGCGGACTGTTCTACGTGTTGAAGATCACGCTTCCCGTGGAAGGCAGTTGACACTTGAACAGCCCGGAGGAGGAGGCACCTGGGCGCCCCCTCCTCCGGTGATGATGTGTTTCAGTTGGACAACGACAATACGTAGGGCTGTGCGGGCCCGCCCAGTTTGACGACGAGCACTAGGGCTGCCGTGCCCGAAAGGGGGGCATCGCCGAAGTTCGTCCCCGGGGCCATCGCCATAGGCCGGTCCAAGAACACCCCCAGGCCACCCCCCGTTGGGGACCAAGCGATGCCCAGATCCAGAAAGTTGGTCACCACAATCAGAAACACCGAGCTCAGCGGCCGGTCGTGCAGCACCGCTGCCCGCAACGTCCCGCCGGAGGTCGATACCCAGTATCCGGTCACTGTCAGGCCGGGGCCCAACGCGCCGATGAGCAACGGGTCGTCCACGTCCCCCAACTTCGGCTGCTCCTCGCTCCCCTGAATCTCGACCTCGAACCCACGGTCCCGGAGCTGGTTTACCACCTGTTCGGGCCTCATCCCCGGCTGGATTCCGCGGAGCTCGGACGGCAAGTCCGGGAGGCCGTCCACAGGGCCCTCCTCAGGAGGTGTCTCCCCGACGATGCGCATAGTGATGGTCCCGCAGGTATACTCAGTAGTTCCTAATCCGACGGTCACATCCAACGTCTGCTGGCCGTCGACGGTCCCGCGAATGCGGATCGCGGTGGGCCGCTGGGCCATCTGGAAGGTGAACTGTCGCGCTTGTCGCATGCTGATCGTCGCGGGCGGAATGGCGAACTGGCTGGCGAACGGTGACTCGCCGACCAAGAAGATGAACTGGACGATCTGCACTTGCCGGCAAGCCTCGTTGGACACTTCCAGCACTACCTCGTACTGGCCCTGCTGTGTCTGTCCGTAGCCGAACACCGGGAGGAGCATGGCCACCAGGACGAGGACAATCCACAGTCTCCAAACAGCGAATCCCTTGTGCTTCTGCATACCCAACTCCTCTGTGGACAAACCGCGCGTTAAAAGCATACTATTGTTGTCCACTTTTTACTGTACACCCGCGTGCCAGCTCTTGTCAACGGCCAGCCCTCACATGTACCCAAACGGGGTGAAGTACAGATCAGCTAAACACTCCGGTGAACTGCCACGCCTGGCCCTCGCATTACTACCTGTGCCGGCGGGAGCCGCCGCTGGCTTTGTCTTCGTACATCCGCGCGTCCGCCTCCCGCAGAGCGGCCTCCAGGGACTCATTGGGCCGCGCGGTGGTCATGCCCAGGGCAAGACTGAGGGGATTGGCCGAGCTTTCGCGGTTGTGCTCCTCCAGCAGATGACAAACGCGGGTCACAAACTCTTGCGCCGTTTGTGCGCCGGTAGCAGGGAGCAACCCGGCGAACTCGTCGCCGCCTAGCCGGGCCACCACATCCTCGGCGCGCACAGCAGCCTGCAGGACCTGGTATGCCCGCCGCAGAAGCTCGTCGCCCGCCGCGTGCCCTTCCTCATCGTTTACCTCTTTGAGACCGTTTACGTCTGCGACAAATACGCTCACGGGGAAGCGGCGTCCTCGTCCCAGCCTCGTCAACTCCTCCTCGAAATACGCTCGATTGTACGCCCCGGTCAGGGGATCGTGCGTGCTCAAGTAGCGCAGTTTATCCTCCGCTCTCTTGCGGGCAGAGATGTCGCGGTTGACCGACAGGACCAGCTTCTGGCCCCCTTGCTCGATAGGACTGAGTGCGCACTCCGTCCAGTACAGGCTCCCGTCCTTCCTCCGTTTTTGCTCCTCGAAGTACGCCGTTTCCCCCCGCTCGAGCGCCCCCCGTATCTTCTCATAGGTTGCCGCAGGTTCCTCAGACGCCAGCTCCCGCATGACATTGAGCCTCTTGAGCTCCTCGAGACTGTAGCCGGTCTGCTTGGCAGCGGCCTCATTCGCCTCCAAGATCTGTCCATCGTAGGTGGTGATGAACACCGCATCGGCCAACCTCTCAAACAGCAGGCGAAAACGCTCCTCGCTCTCCCGGAGGGCCTCCTCCCCCCGCCGCCTGTCGGTGATGTCCATGATCATGCCGGTCACAGTGTCCCCAGACAGTCGCCCGCTCAACAGCATCCGTCTGAGCGCGCCTTGTTTCGTGATCGCGTCAAACTCGTGGTTGGTGACTTGTCCGGCCTCCTTGAGCTCCCGCATGAGCACAGCCCGGTCGGCGGGATCCTTGTACATACCAACTGCTTCTCTGGCCATGAACTCTTCAGCGGTAGAGTAGCCAAACAGACGCCACACAACTTCGTTTGCGTAGAGAATCTCGCCGGCAAGGTTTGTCCTGTAGACGCCGACAAGCGCTGACTCCACCAAGTCGCGGAATTTTCTCTCCGAGCTGCGAATCCTCTCCTCGGCACGCAGCCGCTCGGTTACGTCACGCAGCAGTACCAGCGTACCTCCCGAACGGGAGCGACCCCCATACACGGGACTCGTCCTCACTTCCAGCCACAAATCCTGGCCGCAGCGAACCAGGGCACGCCGCGGAGGGCGCGCACCCAGCTCCCCCTTCAACTCCGGCCACTCCCGCAGGACTTCTTCTGCCAACAGACCCTTGATATCTCCCGGCAGTCCCAGCAGCTCGGTGGCCGCCGGGTTCGTCTCTACAACCAGTCCTTCAGCGTCCACGAGGAGCATTCCGTCGGGGAGGCTCTCCACCAGTGCCTTCCGCGCAAGGGACACAAGCTCGAATGGCCGGGAAGGAAAGAGGCTCCACGCTAGAATCGCCGCCGAGCCGGCGAAGGCCATGGACGTCAAGTTGAGCCCCTCCACGGGGACAAGCCTGAACACATACAAGACACTGGCGACCCAGGGTATAGCCATGGCCACGACGAGCACGGCGACCTGCCGTCGCTGTAACTCAGCTCTCCGCTGCGCCCAACGGACCATGGCCAACGCGGCCGCCGCCAGGTAGGAGTACACCGTGGTCAACGTCACAAAGAACCACGGCCCGTAATGGTAAACGAGCACTCCACTGCCGGGCGGGCCCGACGAGAACTCCGCCCAGATGAGGCCGTGCCACTCGTTGGTGGCCGTCATCGCCATGTTCACTACGGGCATTGCCCAAAGGAGAACTAGCCAGCGCCGTCTCAAGCACCGTTCAGGCGCGATGAACGCCCAGGCCAGCAGCACAAACAGCGGCCCCAATGAGTTGATGGCCACGTGCTCCAACTTGGAGAAGATCACTTTCGCAGAAGGGGCTGTGACCGCAGTCTCCAACCCCGAGACGAGCGCGTAGAAGCTTGCCGTGAACAGGACAAGGGCAAGCAATCTCGCCCGCAAGCTGGCTTGCCTCTCCCACAGTACAGCTCCCACAGCAGCAGAGATAGCCCCCGTGGCTACGAGGAACGCCGCGCTAAGAGTTGACTGGAGCATGACAGATCCTTTGCAGTACGCACCCCCAAGCTCCATCGTAAGGCCGGCGCCACAGGCTCAACCTCCCCTCCTGTCTGTTACGCAGGCGACGCCTGCCCCGGGCCCGTCGGAAACCCGACCCCGCTGCTGTGACCCGACTCCTGCAGCCACCGCTCTACCCTCCCCGATCGGGTTCACCATCCTCCTGGCCTCGCCCCCACCGACCATCTTCTCTGGCAGCGAACACAGCGTTACCGCGCACAGTGCCGACTCTCACTCATCGGCTCGCAGGCCGCCAAGAGGAGAACCAGTGCTCCCTCGCGTTTCACATTGCACCGAGGGCCGCCCGCGGTGCTACTATCTCCCCTGCGCCCATCACCGGCGGGGAGAAATTCTCAGGGCCGGGGAGCGGGCAGCGAGCAAGGTGTCGTTTGTGCTCTTGGTGAACGTGACCTAAGGAGGCAGCATGGCTGAACAGCAGGTAGTAACTGAACTGGCACTGGGGAAGGTTACGGTACACGGAGAGGTGCTCACTTCCACCGTAACCAAGTCCTTGGGCAAGGTGGAAGGAGTGCGTCCGGCCCGCAAGCCCGGTGGCGTAATGGCCATCTTCGGCGGCGGCGAAGAGAGCGTTCAACTGGAGATTCAAGGGGACACGGTCAACGTAGAAGTGCGCGTCGATGTACTCCTCGGCCACCCAGTCCAAGAGGTGTCCCGAGCCGTGCAGCAAGCAGTCCGCGAGGACCTAGAGAAACTGGGCAGCGCCCGTGTGGGCACGGTCAACGTGTCTATCAAGCGCTTGCTCCCCCCGGAAGAGTCGGCGTCCGCCGGCGAGGAGGACCACAGTGGCTGAGCAGAAGGGACCGCCAGAGACCGACCGCACCGCGAATGAGAGAGGGCTCACCCAACAGGAGACAACCGGCAGTGGGTCCATTAGTATCTCCGGGGACGTCATCGCCAGCATAGCGGGGCTTGCCGCTGCTGAGGTGGAGGGCATCACCACGCCCCGCGGAGGCCAGTTTCACAAAGGAGAGGCGGCCAAGCGCCAGGTGGAGATAGTCATCGAAGGCAATGAGGTTAGGGTAGCTGCCGAGATAGGCCTCGTCTATGGCTACCGCGTTAAGACTGTAGCCCAGGAGCTGCAAGAGCGGATCAAGGCCAGTGTCGAGCGCATGACTGGCTTGGAGGTAAGCTCGGTGGATGTAGCGGTGACGCGGCTTCTGTTTCCGGAAGATAGCGAGAGTGCAGCGGAGTCCTAAGCTCAGTTCTCCGCCGACATCCTGACGCTGGGCGTCCCCTGCGCCCTGTGTCTGGCCCCAACCCTACACGGCGTGGTGAAGCACAGGCTCTGAGGGCAGGCCTCCCCAAGGCCTGCCCCCAATAAGCTCCTCCTCAGGGGGACCAGGTGATGGGCCCCACGTGGAGCACACTCTCCACAAACGGTGCGCCGCCTTGCGTCCTTGAAGCCAGGACCCGCACCTGGTTGGTGGTCACGGTGGCAGCACCCTGGTAGATGACTTCGACGACGGCCGAGCCCGAACCGGGGGAGTTCACCTGGGCCGGAGAGACGGCAAACCCGGGGACCACTGCCCCGCCGGAGAGCAACTCCACGCTCACCCAGATGGGAAATCCTCCGCCACCGTCGTAAGTGTAGCCCAAGGTCAGCTGTCCCGACTTCCAACGGCCATGGGCCGGGCCGGACAAGCGGACATGTACAGAGGTGACCGCGAACGCACCCGCCCCGAGCGGCAGCGGTGGCGGACCGAGCACGGGCGCGAGGGACAGCCGTCCTACATAATTGCCGCGCTCGGCGGTGAACCAGAGACGTTCCTGTTGGTCCAGAACTAGGAATGCCGGCTGGGTATTCCCTCCCAGCGGGTACATGACGATCTGGTTGGCAGTCAGGTTCAAACAGCCAATGGCATTCCCTCCTCGATCCGTGAACCATACTCTGCCCGTGCTGTCGTGCACGAGGTCGAACGGTTCGCTCCCTCCGGGGATAGACCACAGTCGGACATCATCGGTCACCGGATCGAGCACGCCGACCGCCGGCCGACTCGTGTCAGTGAACCAAACCCAGCCGTTGGGCCCCACGGTGATGGCCAACGCCTGTGTCCCCGAGGGGAGTCCGTGATAGAGAGCCGTGTTCGAGGACGGATCCAAGACCGTGAGGGTGGCCCTGCCCTCGGTGAACCAGACGCGCCCGTCGGGCGCCACCGCCACCCGTTGCACCGTAGAGCCCCAACCATGCCCTCCCCACTCGGTGAACGGCGGCGCCTCGATGGGTTCGAGCAGGGCGATCGGGGGCGGGAGCATGGGGTTGCCGGAATGCAGTTCGGGAGCAACGGATGTCGGATGGCCGGGTATCTGCGACGTGGACGGCAGCACCGTTGTCGGTGGTGTGATGATCAAGGGCAAGGTGACGGAAATCTGCGACGGGGCGAGTCTGGCCACCCGTCCTGCGTTCCGCTCGGCAAGCCACAGGTTCACCTGCCCCGGCCCCGTTGGCGCAGAGACCAGCGCTCCAGGAGAAGAGTGCGCTGTAGGCAGTTCCCAACCGCCGGTGCCCCCTGTAAACACCATGATCTCTACCGCGTTTTCCTGGGGCAGTGTGTAGAAGAGCGATCCTCCAGGGCTGACGTACAACCCGTACGGCGCCCCACTGACAGAACGTTCGCGGATCTCGTTTGTGCTCGGGTCGAGCTGGGCGATCTTGCCCGCGCCAAATTCCGCAAAGTAGACCTTTCCATCGGGGGCGATGCCCATGCCTTGCGGGCGTGCGTTCGCGGTGGGGATCGCCCAGCGGGTCAGCTGGGCACTCACCGCCCCCACCGGCGCTGCTCCGTCGACGCTCACCTCGATGCTCCCACAGGCAAACGGGGTCAGCCCGGGCGCCGGTACGGTCACCTGGAAGGACTGCCCGTCGCGTGTCCCGCCTATCCGCACTTCTGTGGGAACTTGTGGGACTTCGAAATCGAATATCTGGGATTGCCCCATCGGCACAGTGCCTGGAAGCTTGAACCCCATGTGGACCAGTGCCCCGCCGCGCAAGAAGACGAACTGCGTGGTCTGCAGATGCGCACATTGCGTGTTGGACACCACGATCTCCACCCGCGTGCTCGCCAGTCCCGCCAGCGGGACAGCTACCAACGCCAGCAGGACCAGCCACACCAAATGACTCGCCTCTGTTCCTCGTTTGCACCTCATCGGGTACGCCTCCTTGTTTCTAGCTCTTCTCTTCTATGGCACTGCTCTATAGCGTGACTCTGCCCTCGCCACTCACCCCTTCCGTCTCCTCTCCCGCCGCGCTCGATGTACAGCGATCAACTCCACTCCTGTGTCACATAGTACGCCTTCCTCACTCCTTCTGTTCTGCTTCCTACAAGCACGTCCGTGGCCTCCAGCACAGCATCCCCGGATGGAACCCGCTCCGTAGGGGTTCCGACACAACTACAGTAGAGCGAGACGTGCCGTCGAACGCTGCGCCTGGCCGACGCCCCCATGGACGAGAGCAAGCGGACGTCCTGCAGGTGCCACCGCACACCCTGAAGGCACTCGACATCCCCGGAGTGCTCAGGGGTAACCTGCATCTCGCTGGAGACGGCCGCCCGATCACGAGAGAAGGGTGAGACGAGGGGGAACCAGAAGCAGTAGACTGTACAGGTAGGTCCGGCGTTAGAGGAGGAGGTCCCCATGGTAGACGCACGGGGCGGACCCAGTGGAGGGTCTACTCGTAGGCACATTGTGCGCAAGCTGGCGGATCTGCGTCCCGGAGACCACCTGTGCGCGATCTACCGCACCGACGACGAGCAACGCATCATCCTCACTGAGTACCTCAAACAGGGCCTGGCGACTGGCGAACGGGTCGTGTACATCGTAGATGCGCGCACGGCCCAAGAGATCCGTCGCTATCTTCGTGATACGGACCTTGACGTCCGCGCTGCCGAAGATTCAGGGCAGCTCGTGTTCCTCACGAGTGATGAGTCGTACGTGCGCGAGGGGGTGTTCGACCCGCAAGCAATGGTCGCCCTCCTCCGGGGGGAGACGCAGCGGGCGCTCGACGACGGGTTCACCGGCCTCCGCGTG
>PWTL01000093.1 GCA_003562845.1 Candidatus Acetothermia bacterium | reverse complement strand
CTGGCCTCCCAGTGGTGTCTTCTGAACCACGCCGGCAGGTATTCTTGGTTGTCGCTGATCAAGATGACCCGCTGCCTTGAGCCAAGCGGTATGAACTGAGCTCGCCCTTGAAGCTCAAGCGCCGTCCGCGCCCCCACGTGCACGGACATATCAAGTTGCGACTGCAGGGCGTACAGACCACCACGCCAATCCACCTGATCGCCCACTCGAACGAAAGCACGTGGGCCAACACGGGCAAGCCAGCCCGCTTTGACATACCACCGTGCCAGCCCGCTTGAGACGCCTTGCGCAGCAAGCCAGGCCTGTGTGGCCACTGTGCCCTGCGGCCATCTCTGCAGTAGGCGGTTTATTTTCGTCCCAGTAGTGCCAGGCATGCTACACTCCTTGAGTGTGGAACAAACCTCCGATGCATAGCAGTTTGTTTCGCTTGCTACGATACGAGTATTGCTCACGCTGTGTCAAGTCAGACAAACCGTGGAGTTGCCCCGTACGGCGGTACTGGCCAATGGGCCTCGTCAGCTGCGCTGGCGAGTAACCAGCCATCTTCTCCAGACACCGCCGCAACAGCCCCTTCTTGGCCCTTGACCGTGAGCTGTGCCCGTACCGCCGCAGTGTCTGCCCACCCGCTCGTGGGTCTCCGCACGTGTCGTCCCCCTGAAACTCAACGTCTCGCTGGACTCGAGAAACACAGCCAGCTCCTTCATCGTCATCACGCGTGCTCATCATGAAGGATCCGCGACAAGCTGTGCGGCGCTGCCACAAACAGCTTGCCTGAACAGGGGATTGCACAGCAGTAGAGCCAGGGCCGCGATTTGAACGCTCAGCGTTACACCAGCTGGCTGAGGTGAGCGGTTCGAATCCTCTGGACTCTCGCACCGCAAACAGTCAGAATGGAAGTGGCTTTCCGCGCTGGCTGGGAGAGGAGGATTCGAACCCCCACAGGCAGCTCCAGAGGCTGCTGGCCTACCGTTAGCCGATCTCCCAGGCTCTGGTTGATGGTAGCGCGTTGTTCTGTGCAGCTCAAGTGTTGGGCCTGCAGTGACAGTGGGCTACAATGCACAAAGATGGTCACCAGACGTACCTGTGCCGCGGGGACTTTCTACCCGGCCGATGCAGCTCGCCTTGCAGAGGAGGTGCGGCGTTGCCTGGGGCAGCCGCTCCCGCAGCTCCCCTCTGGCGAGCGGGAGTTGGCCTCGCCCTTTGGCCTGGTGCTCCCCCATGCTGGGTATCGCTACTCGGGGGAAGTCGCGGCCCAGGGTTTCCGCGAGGTGTACAAGCAGGGCCGCCCGGAGGTGGCAGTGGTCATCGGAGCGAACCACACGGGCCTCGGCGGACCACTGGCGGTGGCACCGGAAGAGGCCTGGGATACGCCGCTCGGGGAACTCCCGGTGGATGGAGGGCTTGCGGAGCGGTTGGCGGAGGCCTGGGGCGCTGAGCGCGACGGACTGCCGTTCGTGGAGGAGCACTCGGTGGAGGTGCAACTTCCCTTCTTGCGCTATTTGTTCGGCGAGGTGCCGATCGTGCCGGTGGTCGCCCAGCTGATGGCCCCTCAGGTTGCAAGCCGGGCGGGGGCAGCGCTGGCCGAGGCGGTGAGAGACAGGGGGGCGTTGCTCGTTGCCTCCACCGACTTCACCCATCATGAGCCTCAGGCAGTGGCCGAGAGGAGGGACCGGCTGGCATTAGGACACATACTGAATTTGGACCTCGAAGGTTTTCTGGGGGCTGTGGCCCGAGAGCGGATCACAATCTGCGGCCCGGGGGCGGTCGCTGTGCTCATCGGTGCAGCACGCGCGCTCGATCTGTTCGGCGCCCAGCGCCTGGCCTACCGCACTTCTGGTGACGTAATAGGCATATGGGAACAGGTTGTGGGGTATGCGGCAGTGGCACTGAGGCAGGTGGACGACGTTGCATAGCATGACTGGTTATGGACGAGGAGTCGCTGAAGGAGGAGGGTTCACTGCGCAGGTGGAACTGCGCAGCGTGAATCACCGCTTTCTGGAGATTCGTGTGCGGGGTCTGGGGAGCCTGCCGCAGCTGTCTCGCCGGAGCGAGCAAGAGCTGCGGGGGCGGTTCGCCCGGGGCGCGTTGGAGCTCAGCGTGCGCTGGCAGAAGGAGGGGGAGGTCCAGCCCAAGCAGCTCAACTTCTCCGCTGCGCGCCGCTACACGCAGAACCTCCGTGCGTTGTCCGCTGTGCTGGGCACGGGGGAGCCGCCGCAACTGGACCACTTGATCAGGCTGGGGGTGTTCGAGGAAGAACAGCCGGACCTGGAGAGTCTGTGGGCTCCTCTGTCCGCCGCAGTTGGGGAGGCCTGCGCAGAGCTGGCCGAGTCGCGGGCTGTGGAAGGTCGGCGTACGGCAGAGGCGCTGCAGCGAGAACTGAGCTCGTTGGGGCCGCTTGTGGACAGGGCGCGGGAACTGGCTGTTGAGGAGAGGGAGGGGGCGGAGGCGCGGCTGCGGGAACGGCTGCACCGGGTGGATGTGGACGCGGACCCGGGCAGGCTGGAGATGGAGCTTGCGGTGTGGGCCGAGAGGGGGGACGTGCAGGAGGAGCTGGATCGCCTGGGAGCGCATGTGGAACGCCTGCAGGAGATGATGGCGCGGGCGGGCCCTGTGGGGCGCGAGCTGGAGTTCTTGGCGCAAGAGGTGGGCCGTGAGGCGGGCACAGTGGGAGCCAAGGCGCGGGGCAAGGATCTGTCCCGCGTGGCGTTGGAGCTGCGTGTGGCTGCCGAACGCATTCGAGAACAGGCGCGGAACGTGGAATGACGGTGATCCCTCCAAGACAGGAGACTAGCAGCGATTTTCTCCCCTCCGGGTGGGACACCCAAGGCAGCCGGGGAATCGCCTTGGTGGTGGCGGGACCGTCTGGTGCAGGGAAGTCCTCGGTGATCGACAAGGTGCTGGAGAGCGATTGCTCCCTTGCATTCTCCGTGTCGGCTACGACTCGCACTCGACGTCCGGACGAGGTCCACGGTCGGGATTACTACTTCGTGTCCGCAGAGGAGTTCCGGCGGATGGCGGGCGCAGGAGAGCTCCTGGAGTGGACGGTGTACCACGGGCGGAGCTACGGCACCCTGCGTTCGGAGATAGAGGAGAGGTTGGCCGGGGGGCAGGATGTTCTGCTGAACGTAGAGGTGGAAGGGGCGTTGGCGATTCAGAAGGCGAATCTCTCCTACCCGGTGGTGTTGGTCTTCCTGGTGCCTCCCAGTCGGGCTGAGCTCGTGCGGCGGCTCCAGCGCCGGGGGACCGAAACCGAGGAGGCCCTGGAGCAGCGCATGGCCATTGCCGAACGGGAGATCGCCCACATCTCTGACTTCGACTACTTGATTGTCAACGATCGGCTGGAGCTCGCCGCCCAACGGATTCACAGCCTTCTCACCGCGGAACGGTGTCGCCTCGTACGGTGCTCAGATTAGGGATCGACCTGGTGGAGGTGGACCGGGTGGAGCGTCTGTGCAGGCGCTTTGGGCGCGAGGGGTTGGCCAGGTTGTTCACAGTCCGGGAACTGGAATATGCTTATTCCTCTTCCCGCCTCTGCCACCAGCGCCTTGCGGCACGGCTGGCGGCCAAGGAAGCGTTCATCAAGGCCTGGGGAGGCCCCGTGCCCTTCCGAAAGATCGAAGTTGCGAAAAGAGAAGGAGTGCCGGTGATCGAGCACGCTGGGCTGGAGTACCCGCTGTCCCTCACGCACACGCGCGAGCTGGCCATCGCCGTAACCGCCTGGGATTCTAGCGGTCGCGGTCGGGGTCCTCAGGCTCTTCTTCAGGATCGCTGAGTTCGTCGGGTTCGTTGGGTTCGTCGAGTTCTTTGGGTTCTTTGGGTTGCTCGGGTTCGTCGAGTTCATCGAGTTCATCGGGTTCGTCGGGTTGCTCGGGTTCTTTGGGTTCCTCAGTTGATGCGGAGACCGGAGGGGTCTCGCTGGGGGAAACTCCAAAATCCGGTGCAACAGTTGCCTCCTCGGAAACTACGGTCTCTTCAGTGACGTCTTCTTCGTCAGTCTCGGATTCCTCGACGTCCGCACCCCGGAGATCTTGAAGCTGGTCCCGCAGGGTGATTATCTCCCGACCAGGCTGTTGGGAGAGGAAGCGGTGGTCGCTCTCCTGTGGTTCCTGCTCGTACAGCTTGCGCAGGGACAGACGTACTTGTCGCTTGGCCTCGTTGATCCCGATGATTTTCGCCGTCACCTCTTGGTCCAACTGCAGGACGTCGTTGGGGCTGCCAATCCGCTCTTCGGAGATCTCCGACACGTGAATGAGGCCCTCCACGGCCGGCGTGATGCGCACGAACGCGCCGAACTCCTTGAGCTGTGTCACTGTGCCCGAGACCAACGAGCCCACTGAGTACTGCTCGAGGAACTCCTCCCAGGGGTCGCGCTGCAGGGCCTTGAGGGACAGGCTTATTCTTCGCTCCTCGGGATCGACCTTGAGGACCATCGCTCGCAGGGTCTGGTTTTCCTCGAGCACCTCCTGGGGGTGCACAACGCGTTGCCAAGCGAGTTCGGACACGTGAACCAGCCCTTCTACGCCCTCTTCCAGCTCTACGAAGGCGCCGAAATCGGTGATCTTGGACACGCGACCCTCCACCAACGCCCCGCGCGGATAGCGGTGTCCCACATCCTCCCATGGGTCGGGCTGAGCCCGGCGGAGAGAGAGGCTGATACGCCTGCGCTTCTCCTCTACGGATAGCACAACGACCTCTACCTCGTCTCCCTCGGATACTATCTCCCGAGGATGACGCGGGAAACCCCAGGAGAGCTCCGAGACGTGCACGAGGCCTTCCACGTCCTCTTCCAGCTCCACGAACGCGCCGAAGTCGGTGACCGAGACTACCGTCCCCGTCACCACCGTGCCGGCCGGATAGCGTTCGGTAATCCCTTCCCAGGGGTCGGGACGCAAGCGCTTTATGGAGAGCGAAATTCTCTCCTGTTCGTGGTTCGCGTCCAGCACCATTACATCAACCTCTTGCCCCGGGGCGAACTTGTCCGGTGGGGGAACGGGGATGTCCTTCCAACAGATCTCCGTGCGGTGCACGAGGCCGTCGAATCCTCCTACGTCGACGAACACGCCGAAGTCGACGACGCTCTTCACCTTTCCGGTGATCACGGTCCCTTCGGACAAGGAGGCAAACAGCTCCTTCTTGCGCTCGTGTTCTAGGTCTCGGAGGTACTCCTTGCGGGAGACGACGATGTTGCGATCGCGTCGGGAGAACTCGATGATCTTCAGGTCCAGTTCTTTGCCTTGCAGGCGCTCCAGCTTTGTGGGCATGCCCTTGCCCAAATGTGAGCCGGGAAGGAAGGCCTTTATTCCGCCGAGGTTCACGTGGTACCCGGAGCCGCGGACTTCGTCGACGACGGAACCGCGGACGGATGTCCCCGCCTTGCTTGCCTTCTCCAGATCGCGGAAGCGCTTGGCGAAGTAGGCTTGTCGCTCAGAGATGAAAACCGAACCGTTCTCCTCATCGATATAGGTGACGAGCACTTCCAGCTCGTCGCCTAGCTCCGCTTGCTCGCGATGAGGTGCTAGTTCAGATTTGGGCAACAGCGCTTCGGACTTGTAGCCGATGTCCACCAGCACTTCGTTGTCCGTCATCTCCACGACGGTGCCCTGGACTGTATCTCCTCGACTGAATAAACGAACGTCGCTCTCGTCGAGGGCGTCCTCCATCTTGATCCGATCGGCCATTTGTAACCACCCCTTGTTGCGTCTCCCCTGTATCGGGCCCGCTTCCTCATGTGGTCGGGCGAACCCCGGCGAGTTACTGCTCTCACTATATCCGCGCGAACCAGGGCGCTCAACTACCCAGGCGGTATCCCGAGGGGAGGGCTCACTCAGCTCAATCGGGCGCGGAGGCCGTGGACAAGCCGAGGGCACAAATGGGGCGGGACGGTGCTGCAAGCGGCGGTCGGGCTACACTGAGTCTACGTGGGCCATGAGCCTGTCCGCCAACACACGGTACCGTTCGGAGCGGCTCAGTCCCTGGGGAAGCCCCTGCTGCAGATCGTCGATCTGCAGAGGCTTTCCGATTCTGACTTCGATGCGGGGGAAGTGCAGCGGGTAGCGGGGCGGATAGGGGCCGCGGGCCACGATGTTCACCGGGATGAGAGGGCGCTTCAGGCGATCGGCGAAGCGTAGGGCACCCGACTTGGGGACGCTGCCCGCTTTGGTAGTCCCTTCCGGGAACACGCACAACAGGCGGGCGCGGTCCGCGGCCTGCAGGGCTCGTCGGAAGTCCTCGCGCCGAAAGTCTTCGCGGTCGATCACTGTGGCCAGTCCCCATACTACGGGCGCAAACAGAGGGTGGCGGAGGAGTGTGTTGCGTGCCAGGAAGTTCAGCCGGCGAAACGGACCGCAGGCCACACCTAGGATGGGGATGTCCCAATACGAGCGATGGCGCGCAACTACGATGCCCCTGACCCGGAGATTTCGCCTACCGCGGACACGCAGGCGAAACAGAGGCCAGACCAAAAGGGTAAGGAGCACAGCCAGCGCCGCGTAGAAGAAGCTGCGGGCGAGCTCAGCGAGTCTCGTGCGCACGACGTTCCTCCACTACCCGTAGCGCCGCGGCCAGGGTCTGTTCCGGGGTCATCCCCGTGGTATCGAGTACGTGCGCGTCCCCCGCCGGTCGTAGCGGAGATGCGCTGCGGGTGGAATCGCGCTCGTCTCGCTGCATGATCGCCGCCAGCACCTCCTCCAATGCCCCCCCGCGCTCTTGCTGTCTGCGCAGTGCTCTCTCCTGCGGCTCGGCCCACATGTAGAACTTGACCTCCGCGTCGGGAAGAACAACCGTACCGATATCCCGCCCTTCCATGACCACATCGGTAGTCTCGGCGACGGCCCGCTGCAACGAGACCAGGTGCGACCGGACCTCCGGGTCGACCGCCACCTGGGAGGACATCCTGTCCAGCTCAGGGCTGCTGAGCCGATCGGTCACGTCCTCTCCCTGCAGATGGATGCGGCCCCCGCGGTGCACAGTTATCTGTGCAGCGTCGAGGCTCAGCCCCCGTATACGTGCCAGGGCCGCCGCCCGGTACATGGCCCCTGTGGGCACGAACAAAAACCCCAATGCTTCTGCTAAGCGGTGGGCGAGGGTGCTCTTTCCCGAAGCGGCTGGCCCGTCGATGGCGATCTTCATCGTGAGATTTTGTACCCTTGGGAGACGGGAACTGCAACTGCGAGCTTCGTCTCGGTCATCGCCTGCAGTTTCCGCAGGGCTGCTTGAGCGGCGGGGCGCCCCGAAAAAGCGGCGAACAGGCCCGAACCCGAGCCTGTCATCCCTGTACCGAGCGTTTGTACCCGTTCGAGCAGCGAAAGGTAGCGGGAGAGCTCCGGGTAGATCTCCACAGCTGCCGCGTAGAGATCGTTGTAGTAGTCGGGGTGGACGGGGGGCGCTGTGGGTGCGGAGTGGGGCAGCCCCAGCTCGTCGTACCGCCGATACACTTGAGCTGTCGGGCATCCGCGCGGCGGCAGGAGAAGGAGAAACGCTCTCGGAAGTACGGCAGGCGAGGGGCGCAACTGCTCACCGACTCCCTCCACCCAGGCAGGACTCGGGCCGAGGAAGAAGGGCACGTCAGATCCCAGGTCAAGGGCGATCTCGGCGAGGTCTGTCTGCGCTAGACTCAGGTTCAACAGGCTGTCTGTCCCCAACAGGGCGGCTGCGGCGTCCGTCGAACCTCCGCCCAGTCCCGCCCCGGAAGGGATACGTTTGTCGACGAGCACCTTCACTCCCGCACTCGATCCGGCGCGGGTGAGGAGGGAACGCACTGCCTTGTACACGAGGTTCTTCTCCGGGGGGAGGCCAATGTCGGGGCGGCAGATCACGGTGACCCCGGTCGACTGACGGCTCAGGGACAAGGTGTCTGCGAGGTCAATGGCGGCCATGGTCGACTGGAGCAGGTGGTACCCGTCGGTCCGGCGTCCGACCACCCGCAGTCCCAGGTTCAGCTTGGCGTGGGCTTGGATGCGGAGCGTTGCCATACTACCTCTGCCTGTCTGACCACAGTGTGGGCAAGGTCCTGCCCAATCCAGTACGGAAGTTCGCGGTATGTGGGGATATCCCACAGGGTGAGATCGGCGGCCTTCCCCGGCTCCAGTGATCCAATGCGCTGGGCGGCGCCCACGGCCGCAGCCGCGTTCAGGGTGGCCGCGCACAGGGTCTCCTCCGGGCTCATCCCCAGGCGCAGGACGGCCAGGGACAGGCACAGGAGAAGGGAGATGAGGGGGCACGATCCGGGGTTGAAATCGGTGCCCAGCGCTACTGCTAGGCCCGCGTCGATCATGGAGCGGGCGGGGGCAAAAGGTTCGTCGAGGACGAACGCTGTGCCGGGCAGGAGCACGGCGACCACGCCGGCCTCGGCCATGGCCTGAAGCCCTGCCGGGGAGGAGCGCAGCAGATGGTCGGCGCTGGTGGCGCGGAGGCGGGCCGCCAGCGCCGCGCCCCCCGTGTCTGCAAGCTCGTCAGCATGAAGCTTGGCCTTCAGTCCCAGTTTGTGAGCTGTTTGCAGGATGTACTCGCTCTCCTCGACGGTGAAGAAGCCCTGGTCGCAGAAGACGTCGCAGAACTCGGCCAGGCCGCTCGCGGCGACGCGGGGCAGCATGTCCTGCGCTACATGTCGTACGTAGTCCGTCTGCTGCCAATCAGGGGGCACTGCGTGCGCACCCATAAACGTGGGAATCAGTTCAGGCGCCCCTTCCCGCCGCAGGACATCCACTGCCTGTAGGATCTTCAGCTCGCCCTCCAGAGACAGGCCGTAGCCGGACTTGACCTCCACGGCAGTCACGCCCTGACGAAGCATTGCCTGCAAGCGCGGTCGCGCGGAGGTGAGCAAGTCGTCCACAGAGGACTCCGCCACTGCGTGAGCGCTGCTTACGATCCCCCCGCCTGTATAGGGCGCGCCTCCGGCACGGGCGAGGAACTCCTCTACTCGGCTTCCGGCGAACACGGTGTGGGTATGCGGGTCCACCAGTCCCGGGGTGCACGTTCGCCCCTCGGCGTCCAGGATCGGCCCCGACCACTGGGGGAGTGACTTCATGGGCCCGAGCGAGTCTATCCGGCCCCTGCGACAGAGGACGAACGACTCGCCAAGCACGGCGAGCTCCCCCATGTGCGGTCCGGGCACGGCAGCTCGCCCCCGGGGCGTGGCCAGTTCGCCGATGTTGACAACCAAGAGCTCCATGTACCGTCATTATAGATGGTGACTGGCTTTCTTTACAAAGGTTTCCTTCGTGGCTACTATCAGTGGACCGTGATTGAACTGGACGGGCATGGCTTGACGTTGATGGAAGCGGGCCGCATTGTCCTGGAGGGCGAGCTGGCACATGCCGACCCTGGGGCGTTGGCCCGGGCGGGAGACTCGCACGTGGGCGTTCTGTCCATCGTCGCCGAAGGGCGCACTGTGTATGGGATCAGCACAGGGCTCGGGAAACTGAGTAGCGTGACGGTGGACAGGTGTAACCTGCCGGAACTACAGCACAATCTCGTTCGTTCGCATGCCATGGGGGTGGGTCCTCCTTTGGGGGAGGAGGCGGTGCGGGGGATGTTGTTATTCAGGGCCAACTCCTTGCTCAGAGGGTGCTCGGGAGTGCGCCCACAGGTGATAGAGCTGTTGGTGGGGTGCCTGAACGCGGGGGTCGTCCCTGTGATCCCTGAGCAAGGGTCGGTGGGGGCGTCGGGGGACTTGGCGCCGCTGGCACACTTGGCGCTGGTCCTTATGGGAGAAGGCCGGGCGCGGTGGGGTGGGGAGGAGTTCCTCGGCGGGGAAGCGTTGGCCCGGGCCGGGCTGGAGTCTGTGGCCCCGCTCGCCCCCAAAGAGGGGCTGGCCCTCCTCAACGGGACCGCGTACATGCTCTCCCTGGCTTTTTGTGCCTGGAACACGACGCACCGGGCGTTGGATGTGGCCCTGAGGACTGCCGCGCTGTCCTTTGAGGCTCTGCGGGGGAGAACTGAGCCCCTGGACGAGCGCGTACACGCTGCCCGGCCGCACCCCGGCCAAGCACGGGTGGCAGCGACATTGCGCGATCTGCTACGTGAAAGCCGGCTTGTGAACACAGTGACCGGAGATGTTCAGGACCCCTATTCCCTGCGATGCCTTCCGCAGATCCTCGGTCCGTCGGTAGAGGCCCTGGAGATCGCAGGACAGAGGTTGGAGCTGGAGATGAACTCGGCCACGGACAACCCCCTCGTGTTCCCCGACGGCACCGCGCTTTCCGGGGGCAATTTCCACGGGCAGATTCTGGCCCTGATGGCCGAGCTCCTGACGATGGCCACTGCCGAGGTAGGGACGTCCTGTGAGCGCCGGATCGCGTTGCTCCTGTCGGCGGGGGACAGAGGGCTCCCGGAGTTCCTCACCCGCCGCGGCGGCTTGCACTCGGGCCTCATGATCGCTCAATACAGCGCTGCGGCGTTGGTGGCGGAGAACAGAGTGCTGTGCCACCCGGCATGCGTGGACTCTGTACCTACCTCCGGGGGGAAGGAAGATCACAACTCGATGGGGTCGGTGTCGGCGTGGAAAGCGCTGCGGGTGGCGGATAACGTCTGCCGGCAGGTGGCGCTGGAGCTCGTGTGTGCCGCCCAGGCGGCGGAGCTGGCCGGTGTGCGTGAACTGTCGCCGGCCGGCAAGGAGCTGTGGGAGCGTGTTCGAGGAATAAGCCCCCCGCTGGGCGAAGACCGCTCTCTGGCGGGCGAAGTGGAGAAGTTGGCGACGATGATCCGCGCGGGAAGACTGGGGGCATATGGCGTTTAAGTCTGGTGTGGCCGCGGTGCTAGGGAAGACCAACGTGGGCAAGTCGACCTTCATCAACGCGGTGCTGGGCCGGAAGCTGGTGATCGTCTCCGATCGGCCGCAGACAACGCGTAACCGCATCCGCTGCGTGCACACGACGGCCGAGGCGCAGGTGGTTTTTGTGGACACACCGGGACTCCACCGACCGCTGAACGAGCTCTCGGCCCGCATCGTAAGGGAGGCACACCGTGCTCTGGCCGGAGTGGACGTCCTGGTGTACGTTGTGGAGCCTTGGGGGCAGGTAGATCCTTATGACGCTGAGGTCCTGCCGCGGTTGGCGAAGCTTCCCTGTCCGAAAGTGCTGCTGGTGAACAAGATCGATCGAGCACGGGGGAACTCGCTTCCCGAGACCTTGCTCGCCTACGACGAGCTGGGAATGTTTGACGACCTCGTGCCCGTTTCCTGTACGAAGGGCAGAGGGGTCTCCGAGGCGCTGCAGGTCATCGCGGACAAGCTGCCCGAGGGCGAACCGCTGTTTCCCGAAGGAGAACTCACTGATCGGCCGCTGGAGTTCCTCGCCGCGGAGCTTATCAGGGAGAAGATCTACCAGCTCACGTACCAGGAGATACCTTACTCTGTGGCAGTGGTTGTGGAGCACATAGCGGAGCGGGAGGATAAGCCGTTGGTGGAGGTTCATGCCCGCGTGTACGTGGCACGAGATTCCCAGAAAGGGATCGTCATCGGTTCCGGCGGAGGCAAGCTCAAGGAGATCGGGCAGCGTGCGCGGGAGGATCTGGAGGCCATGCTCGGGCGGCAGGTGTTCCTCGATCTCAAAGTGAAGGTTCGCGCACAGTGGACGGAGAGTGCGGCGGAGGTGGCGCGGTTCACCGGTCCTTGAAGACGGTGTTATAGTAGAAGAAGAGGGCAAAGGGGAGCAAGTATGAAAGAGAGGAAGCGCGAGGCCTGGTTGATGCAGGTAGCCTTCCGGGAACTGCTTACGCGGGGCGCCGGGTACGGTGCCTATGCCCTCGACGCCGAGCAGCGCGTTGCCTATGCCTCCCCTTCGGTGTTGGAGATCTTGGGCCGGCCCGCGGAGGAGGTGTTGGGTCGACCGGTGGCGGAGTTCATACATCCGCAGGACCGGGAGAAAGTGCGGCAGATTGTAGACGCCAAGCTTGCCGGCGAGGACTACCCTAGCTATACGCTACACCTGTTGGGGCCCGAAAGGCGGTCGGTGGCAGTGGAGGTCCTGTCGCGGCGCGTCGCGGGGGGCGGAGACGTGGGCGAGCCCATGATCGTGGGACTGCTGCGCCGGATTGAGGGGGAGCTGCGCGCGGGGGCGCTGCTGGATGTCTTGTTCGGCATCGCTCAGGACATGCTCTCCGTGGCCGAGCCCAAGGCCATCCTCCAGCGAGTGGCCGACGCGATCACCCAGCACTGCGGTTTCCAGCGGGCGGTGGTGGCCCTGTACGAGCTCTCTTGGCCGATCCCTGTGGATGCTCCGGTGGCCGAGGTGGTCACTGCAGGCCTCTCCGGGGAGGAGAGAGAGCACTTGATCAGCGGTGGAGGGCTCAGTCCTCAGCAGCGGCGTCTGTTCTTCTCCGAGGAGTTCGAGTTCAGCGGCGGGGCGCGCTACGTTCCTGCGGAGAGAAACCCGTTGAGCGAGGAGCTGGGCATTCCGGGCAGGGTGAGCATGGAGGGCTGGGACGCCATGGACATGCTGTTCGTCCCCCTGTACGGTTCCGACAGGATCATCGGGCACATCTCGCTTGACGACCCGCTGGAGCCGTCCGCGTTTACCCCGGAGGCCCTACGACCGGTGGTGCACTTGGCGGCGATGGCCTCGCTTCTCGTGGAACGGGCGCGGGAGCGCGATGAAGTAGGGCTGCACCGACGACACTTGACTCTGGTGCATCGCCTGGCCCCGCTCCTTCTGCAAGCGGGAGAGCCTGCGCACGTCATTCAGCAGGCTGTGCACCTCCTGAAGGAACACCTGGGCTACCCGTTCTCCGGCGGGGGGCTGGTGACTGAGGGGCGCCTCGAGGGCGACGAGCCGGCGGGGCCACTGACTGCCGACCCGGAGGTGCTGACGGAGATCGGGCGAACCCTGTCCCCACATCTGGTCCGGGAGCTCCCCCCGACCGCGGCCACGGGCCTTGGGGTGCGCTCGGGCTTGGTGGCGCCGGTGGTGTTGGAAGGCGAGCTGGTGGGGGCGCTGGAGGTGGGGAGCGACCGCCCGTATGGCGTCACCTCGCTGGACGCGGACACGGTGCTGGCGGTCGGCGGGATCTGCGCGGCGGCCATGCGCGCACTCATGGTCCAAGCACGCCTCGTTCGTTTGCACGACCTGAGCTACGTTCTTGCCCAGGCCCGCTCGCGGGAGGAATTGGTGGAACGGGTGGTGCGCGCTGTCCGCGGGGATGTGGTGTTCGACTACTGCGCTTTCTTCAGAAAGGAAGGGAAGCGACTGGTCCTCGAGGACCTGTCCATGATCGCTGAGCTGGAGTTGAACCGGCAGGTCCAGTCGGGGTGGAAGATCCCCTTGGGCCGGGGTGTCGTCTCTTGGGTGGCGGAGAATCGCAAGGCGGCGCGGTTGGGCGACGTGCGGGACGATCCGCGTTATGTGGAAGGGTGTCCCCTGATCCGCTCGGAGCTGGCCGTCCCCGTGGAGGCGGGCGGAGAGCTCCTCGGAGTACTCAACGTGGAGTCACGCCGGCACCAAGCGTTCGGCCCCCAGGACGAGATGCTCCTGCAGGCGGTGGCCGGCCAGCTGGGAGTGGCCCTGGCCAACATGCACAGCCAGCAGCAGCTCCGGCAGATGGCCATCCGCGATCCGTTGACGGGTCTGTACAACAGGCGCTTTTTGGAGGAGGCGGCGGGCCACGAGGTGGCAAAGGCCCGACGGTATAGGCGTCCTGTGGCTTTTCTATATCTGGACGTGGACAACTTCCGCGAGGTGAACAACCGCTTCGGACACCGGTTTGGCGACGAGGTCCTGCAGCGAGTGGCGGCGTATATCCGGGAAAATGTGCGAGATGCGGATTATGTGTTTCGGCTGGGCGGCGATGAGTTCCTGGCTCTGTTGCCGGAGACGGACGGCGAGGCGTACGCGGTGGTCGAGCGCTTGAAGGAGGGTTTCTCCGCGGTATTGTCCGATGCTTCGATCGATTTGGGGCTGTCGGTGGGGGTGGCCCTGTGGGACGGGGAGGGCCCGTTCGACCTGGACGTGCTCCTGGCAGAGGCGGACAAGGACATGTATGGCAATAAACGAATCGGCTGAGCTGGTCATCGAACCTGTGGCAGACCACGCCGGCTACCGCGCGTGCGAGCGCCTGCAGCGAGAGGTGTGGGGTTTTGCCGATGTCGCGGTGGTGCCCGACCACGCCCTGCACACCGTCGTCGAGGCGGGGGGGCTGCTCATCGGGGCGTACGACGGCGTGGGACCGGCGCGGGAGATGGTGGGGTTTGTGCTGTCCCTGTTGGGGCGCCGCGACGGGTCCCTCAGGCACTGCTCCATGATGGCTGCAGTGGCCGCGGAGTGGCAGAACCGGGGTTTGGGCTTTAGGCTGAAGCTTGCGCAGAGGGAGCACGTGCTGAGGCAGGGCATCAGTGTGCTGACGTGGACGTTCGACCCGTTGGAGTCCCGCAACGCTCATTTCAATTTGAACAAGTTGGGGGCAGTGGCCACACGCTACTTGCCTAATTACTACGGGGAGTTTCGCGACAAGCGAAACCGAGGACTGGCCAGCGACCGTTTTCTGTGCGAGTGGCACTTGGATAGCGCTCGCGTCAGGCGGCGCCTGGAGCAGGGCAAGTTAGCACTTTCGGCGACGGAGCTCGGGCAGATGGAGCTGGCCAACCGGACGCAGCGGCTGCCCAGCGGCCTGCGCAAGCCCGCTGGTTTCCAGTATGAAGTGCAGGGAGAGCAGCTGCTCTTCGAGATCCCCGCCGATCTGCAGCGGCTCCGCGAGGAGGATCTGGATCTGGCGCGCGCTTGGCGGCTGGAGACGCGCAAGTCCCTGGGGACGTACATGGAGGAGGGATACATCGGTGTGCAGCTTCTCCATCAGGCCGACCGCAGTTTCTTGATCCTCAGGCGGGCGGAGCTGGGGGAGGTGTTGGCCGGATGACGGTTCAGCCCGAGGTGGTGGAAGGGCACGTAGTGGAGCTTCCGCTCCGCCGGCCGTTTGTCACCAGCTTTGGCGAGGAGCGCACGAAGAGGGCGCTCCTTGTGCGCCTGGCGGGAGACGGTGTGGAAGGGTGGGGGGAATGTGTAGCTGGTGCGGGCCCGTGGTTTTCCGCAGAGACAGTGGAAACAGCCCAGCACGTCATCCGCGAGTTTGCTCTTCCCTTGCTGCGCCGACGAGGCTGGCCCGCGCCCGGAGAGCTGGGCGCACGGCTGGCGCCTATCCGTGGGCATCCTATGGCCAAGGCGGGGCTGGAGGCGGCGGCCTGGGACCTCGATTGCCGCGCTCGTGGGGTGCCGCTGTGGGAGGTGCTCGGTGGAGAGCGGCGGGAGGTCGAGGCGGGGGTTAGCTTGGGGATCGAGAGCTCTCTGGGGGAGCTACTGGAGCAGGTGACAGCCGCCGTCGAGCACGGTTACCGGCGAGTCAAACTGAAGATAAAGCCCGGTTGGGATGTGGAGCCGGTGGCCGCGGTGCGCGACAGGTATCCCGATCTTCTCCTGTCGGTGGACGCGAATGCGGCGTATACGCTGGACGACGCGTCGCGTCTGGAGGAGCTGGCAGTGTACGACCTGTTGATGATCGAGCAGCCGCTCACCTTCGACGATCTCGTCGGACACGCGCGCCTGGCGGGCCGGCTCCGGAGCCGTCTGTGTCTGGACGAATCCATTACCTCGCCACACCGGGCGTGGGAGGCTCTGGAGCTGGGTGCGTGCGCGATCATCAACATCAAGCAGGGTCGCGTGGGGGGGCCGGTGGCGGCGGTGGCGGTTCACGACCTTGCCCGCAAGAGGGGCGTACCTGTGTGGTGCGGCGGAATGCTGGAGACGGGCGTGGGGCGCGCGCTGAACGTCGCCTTGGCCACTCTCCCGGGATTCAGCTTGCCCGGCGACATCTCCGCCACCGAGCGGTACTGGGAGGAAGATGTGGCCAAGCCACACTTTCGACTCACCGAACGGGGGACGGTCGCCGTCCCCGTGGGGCCCGGGCTGGGGGTGGAGGTGGACAGGTCGCGCCTTGAGGAAACGCGCGTGGCCCTGTGGACGGAGAAAGTGTGAGGGGAGGAGAGATGAGAAAGCAGGAGCTGGCGCGGTTGATCGACCACACTGCGTTGGGGCCGGCTGTGAGCGCAGGGCGGGTGGAGGAGTTGTGCCGGGAGGCGATCCGCTATGGCTTTGCCGCGGTTTGTATTCCCCCGACTCACGTCCCGCTGGCCGCGCGGCTCCTCCGAGAACAGGGCCCAGTGGTGTGTACCGTCGTTGGTTTCCCCCATGGGCACCACACGCCGGAGGTGAAGGCGTTCGAGGCTCGTACCGTGGGGAGTGAAGGGGCGCGCGAGGTGGACATGGTGATCAATGTGGCTGCGCTCAAGGAAGGCGATTATGCCCGAGTTTCGGCCGATGTCCGGGCCGTGCGCGAGGCACTGGAGAAGGTGGCGGAGCGGCCCGTGCTCAAGGTGATTCTGGAGTGCGCGCTGCTGGATGACAGGGAGAAGACGGCGGGAGCCATCCTCGCCCAGGCGGCTGGGGCCGACTTCGTCAAGACCTCCACGGGGTTCGCCTCGGGAGGGGCGACGGTGGAGGATGTAGCGTTGCTCAGGCGGACCGTGGCTGCACACGTAGGCGTGAAGGCGGCCGGCGGCATCGGTGACTATGAGACCGCCGCGCGCATGGTGGAGGCAGGCGCGAACCGGCTAGGCGCATCCCGCAGCGTGGCCATCGTGGGGGGAGCGCCGGACTGACGTGGCGACCTTGGATCGGGACGAGGGCGTGGTTCTGACCATGCGGGACTACGCGGAGACCGACAGGATTATTACCCTCCTAACCCCCGGACACGGAAAGCTCTCCCTGTTGGCCAAGGCTGCGCGCCGGGCGACGAGCCGCTTCGGCGGAGCTTTGGATCTGGCCAATCGTTTGCAGGTCGTCTACTACGTGCGGCGGAAGGGGCTGCACCTCCTGCGCGAGGCGAGCTTGGTGGAGTCGTCCCCTGGGTTGCGGGAGGACCTGGACCGTCTGGACGCGGCGCTGTGGGGGTTGGCCTTGGCCGACCGGGTGCTCCCGGCCGAGTCTCCGGACTGGGCTAGCTATGCGCGGGTCCGCTCATATGTTTCCAGCTTGGCCGGAGGGCTCGACCCCTCGCTGGGGCGGGTTGCTTTCTCCCTCCAGCTGCTGGTGGCCGCCGGGCATCGCCCGCGGCTCGAAGGCTGCTTGGCCTGCGGGAAGGGGGAGGAACTGACCTGGCACCCGGAGAGAGGGGGGCTCCTGTGCCGACAGTGCGGAGGCGGGGGGGCGGACGTTCCGCCCAAGGTGTGGAAGTCGATGTCCGCGCTGACCAGGTTTCCCTTGACCCGTGCCGGGCGGCTGCGCCTGGACGCGAGCACCCTCTCCCACATCATGGGCCTGGTAGAGGGTTTCTGGGGCCATCAGCTGCAACGGTGATTCTGTCGGACCCTGCTAGCGTGGTCTGTCGGCCGTGGCTATAGTCTCCTTCATGATGACGTGCAAGGTGCTGGCCTCCGAACGAGTGTTGCTGGAAGCCGAGGCCTCCCGGGTCAGTTGCCGGACGCCCGTAGGCTGGCTGGGCATCCTGCCGGGACACGCGCCGGCGGTGTTCGGGCTCAGAGATGCCCCCCTGCGTGTGGCCACCGCTGATGGAGAGCGACGCTTCCGGGTGCAGCGGGGAGTGATCCGGGTGAGCCGCTGGGGGGTGTTGGTGCTGGCCGACGAGGTGGAAGCAGAGAATGTCCAGTAGAGTGTTTGTGACAGGCCTGGGGGTGGTGAGCCCCCTGGGGGTGGGCAGTGCCTCACTCTGCGACGGCCTTCGACAGAGCAAAAGCGGCGTAGTCAGGGTGGACGACCGCCTGGATTTGCGCGGAATCCGAGCCAGGGTAGGGGCGCCGTGCCTCGACTTCGTCCCCACTGATTTTCTGGACAAGAAGCGAGCCCGACGCATGGGCCGGGCGAGCCAACTTGCGGTGGCGGCGGTGAAACTAGCTCTGGAGCACGGGAAGCTCTCGCAGCGGGACGGGGGGCGAGGCGCGGTGATGATGGGAACAGGGATCGGGGCCATGGAGGCGATGGTCGACAATCACCTGGCGATGCTGGAGCGCGGCGCGTCGCGAGTGTCGCCGTTTCTCGCACCGGTGATGATGCCCAACGCACCTGCTGCGGAGGCGGCCATCGAGGTGGGGGGGAGAGGGCCGTGCATCGGCGTAGTTTCGGCCTGTGCTGCCGGCGCCCACGCGATCGGGCTCGCCCGGGAGCACCTGCGATCGGGGCAAGCGGATTGGGCCCTGGCCGGAGGCACCGAGGCGGTGATGCTGCCATTGGTGTTCGCCGCCTTCGACCGAATGGGAGCGCTGACGCCGAATCCGGACCCTGAAACTGCGTCCAGGCCGTATGACAACCGTCGCGACGGTTTCGTCATGGGCGAAGGAGCGGGCGCGTTGCTCCTGGAGTCGGAAGAACACGCGCGCAGGCGCAAGGCGCAGGCGCTGGCCGAAGTAGTCGGATACGGGGCCACGTGCGACGCATTTCATATTACCGCTCCGCCCGAACGTGGCGAAGGAGCGCGCGAGGCGATGTCCGCGGCGCTGGCCTCGGCGGGGATCACGCCTGACGAGGTGGACTACATCAACGGACACGGCACGGCCACTCAGCTGAACGACCGGGCGGAGACGAGGGCGATCAAAGATCTGTTCGGCGAGCAGGCTTACGAGATCCCTGTTAGCTCGACGAAATCCCAGATCGGGCACTTGCTGGGCGCTGCAGGCGGTGTGGAGGCTTGCGCCATAGTACTGGCGTTCAACGAGGGGTTCATCCCGGCCACCACGACCTGGGGGGAGCGCGACCCCGAGTGTGATCTTGATTACGTTCCGGGAGTGCCCAGGAAGGCGACGATCCGGGTGGCTCTGTCCAACTCCTTTGGTTTCGGCGGACAGAACGCCTGCTTGGTCCTCCGCGCTGTTTAGGTTCAACTCAACCGGGTTCGTTGCGCGTGGCTCGTGGCGTGTGGAACAAGCAAAGTGTCCACGGAGCGGCGCGGCCAGAGTGCGATCTCGAGCTGCGTTCACAGCTTCTTCATATGTGCCGGCTACACTGGCTGTTGCCGTCGGCCTAGTTTGCCGACGAGCACAGATGCTCGCAAGGGGTAACTTGCCTCCGGCACGTGACTGTAGCGGGCAAGGCTGTCCGAGATGAGGCCGACCATCCTCGTGGTTGACGACGATAAGAAGCTCGTAGAGCTCGTCAAGCTGTACCTAGAACGGGCGGGCTACCTGGTCAAAGTGGCCACCGACGGGCAAGAAGCCTTGGACGCGGCTACCAGCTTTCGTCCGGACCTGATGGTCTTGGACCTGATGTTGCCCGAGCTCGATGGGCTCGAGGTGTGCCGCAGGGTGCGGGAGAGTTCTGACGTTCCCATCGTCATGCTCACCGCAAAGAGCACCGAGCGGGAGAAGATCGAAGGGCTGAACCTGGGCGCGGACGACTACGTGACCAAGCCGTTCAGTCCCGGGGAGCTCTTGGCGCGCATTCGCGCGGTGCTGCGCCGGGCGGGGGAGAAGGACGGCCCCGAGCTGGTGAGCTTCGGGGGCCTGGAGATCGACTTCCCTCAGCACCGGGTGACGGTGAGCGGGCGAGAAGTGGACCTTACCCCGACAGAGTTTCGCCTCCTGGCGGCCATGGCCAGTGAGCCGGGTCGGGTGTTTTCCCGGGCGCGCCTCATCCATGTTGCTTTGGGCTATGATTTCGGGGGCTTTGAGCGGACGATCGACGCCCACATCAAGAACCTGCGCCGCAAGATAGAGTCTGATCCCCGGGATCCGAAGTACGTGGTAACCGTGTTTGGGGTCGGCTATCGGTTCGCCCTTGAGGAGGGGTAACGTGCGCTTCACGCTGCGGACGAGGCTGCTCGTGGGCATGGTGGTGGTGATCGCGCTCAGCGTGGGGACTGTGGCCCTGGTAACCCGCCTCACGGCGACCCAGGAGTTCGCGGGTTTCGTGGACCATGGCCGGCGTGCTCAGGTGCACCGAATGGCCATGGCCTTGGCTTTCCACCACGAGCGCACCCGAGGGTGGGATGGAGTGCAGCCCCTTGTAGACCAGGTTGGCCTTCTTCTGGGGGAACGGGCCGTTCTCGTGGACGCGGCCGGCCGGATTATCGCCGACTCCGCCGGGCGGCTGGATGCGGGCAGCAGTCCCGCCGGGGTCAGGGGGACCGAGCTCTCCGTAACTATGCGGGGAGCGACCGTGGGGACATTGCACATAGTTCCCCCGGAGACGCGCCCCGAGGAATCGGCGTTCTTGGCGTCCCTGGATCGCTCCATCCTGTGGGCGGCGCTGGTGGCGGCCGGCGGGGGCACGCTGCTGGTAGCTCTGTTCTCCCGTCGCACACTGGGGCCGGTGCGGGCACTGACCCAGGCGGCCAGGCGCATGAAGGCGGGCGACCTGGATCAACGGGTTCCCGAGACAGGAGCCGACGAGATCGGCGAGCTCTCCCGTACGTTCAACTCGATGGCTGCCGGGCTCAAGAAGCAGGAGGAGCTGCGCCGACATATGGTGAGCGACCTTGCACACGAGTTGCGGACTCCGCTGTCCAACTTGCAGGGGTACTTGGAGGCGCTGCGCGAGGGGATGGTCAGTCCCAGCCCTGAGCTTCTGGCGTCGCTGCACGAGGAGACTCTGCTGCTCAGCCGTCTTGTGGACGACCTGCAGGACCTGACGCTGGCGGAGGCCGGACAACTGGAGCTATCGCCGCAGCCGGTGGCTGTGGCTGATATTGTGAGCCGCAGCGCAGCAGGCCTGCGCCGCGACGCCGAAGCCCAAGGGGTGGCGCTGACGGAGGCTGTTCCCGATGAGCTCCCCCTGGTGTACGTCGATCCGGGACGGGTGGTGCAAGTGCTGCGAAACCTCCTGCACAACGCGCTGGAGCACACGCCGGCCGGAGGGCGCATCACGGTGACAGCCGAGGAGGCCGGCCCGTGGGTGGAGGTCTCTGTCCAGGACAGTGGTGAGGGGATCGAGCCCCGGCATGTCCCCCATGTCTTCGAGCGCTTCTACCGGGCAGACCCGGCGCGGCCCCGCACGGCCGGGGGTGGAGCGGGGCTGGGGCTGACAATCGCCAAGCAGCTCGTGGAGGCCCACGGGGGTGGGATCCGGGCGGAAAGCAAGTTTGGTATGGGAGCACGCTTCTCGTTCACTCTGCCGCGGGCGGATCGGTGAACGCTGTCCCAGCAGCAGAAGGCCATTTCTTCTGACGGGCCGTAGTGCAGGGTGCGCTATCCTCAGAGTAGAGCGACTGGATTCGGGGTTGCAAAGCCCGTGGAGGGTTCCTAATATGAAGATGTGCTGCAAGATGTATGGACGTGGACAAACAATAACTGGGCGCAGATCAGGAAGAAGTGCTGTGATCTTTTATGCGCATACATGTGGAACACAAGAGATGAGGAGGGGATTCAAAGATGTTGCGTAGTTGGATGAAGTACATGACGGCTTTTCTGCTTGTGGGAGCGCTCTCGGTAAGCGTAGCAGCTGCAAGCGTTCACATCGGGACGAAGGGGGGTTCACCGAGCAGATCATTGCCGGTG
>PWTL01000027.1 GCA_003562845.1 Candidatus Acetothermia bacterium | reverse complement strand
CTCCTCCACCCAGTCGGCCCAGGCGAGCTCGGCCGTGTAGCCGGTGTCCTCCCAAGCTGTCTCCTCGGCCAGCCCCACCGGCGTGGAGGCGGCCAGAGCCAGCGCCAGGAGACCTGTGCACAGCGCTCCTGTTCTCGCGTACATCCGATGACCCCCCTTGCCTTAGACGCGCGTTGTGGGCAAGTGTTCTCTCCGCCCGTGATCACCGTAGTGACAGGCAGCGCCGCCCGACAAGGAGCGCGGTCCTCTCCCAAGAGGTCATAGGTCTCCTCGGGCGACCCCCTGGGGGTTGCCCGTGGCGGGCGACGTTTGACAGCAGTTTGTCCCACATGCTATCTTGCTATGTAGTTGTATTGCATCTATGCGCGGCAGCGCGGGGAAGACGTCAAGGAGGCAGGATGAAGAAGAGTTGTACACTCTGCGTCCTGGTGCCCTTGGTGATCAGCTCGGCGGTGATGGCGACAGGGCTGTACGGAGAGTGGTCGACGACGGTCGGGTTGCTTCCGGATGCTGGCCTTGAGGACACCTCTCTTTCGCTCGGCTATGACCTGGGAACATGGTCTGTGGGGGGGACTGCCGAGCTCTTGGGCACAGACGGGTATGTGTGGCAGTCGTTCGACGTGAGGGGCGGGTTCGGCTTTGCCGAGCTCGGGTGGGAGGTCTTGTTCGGCCCCCGGGCACCGGCGTTTTTGTACACGTGGGGCACTGTGGGAACTCAGCTTGTGGGGCTGGAGATCACGCTTTATTCAGCGCTAGTCGGGCCGGACGTTCCGGGGCAGTTTCTCTCCGGCGGGCCCGCGGGCGGGGCGGTTTTGGTCCTGGGGTGGGAGGTTGCCGGGATTGCAGCCGGCTCAACTACGGGGATCGGCGCCCGGCTGCTCGATACTGACCAGGACGAGTACTTCAGCGTCGTGTACACCAGCGCTGCCTACAGCTGGGACTTCCCGGTGGATCCGTTTCCGGGAGGGCTGCGGTTCACCTACCAGGAGCTTTCCTTCTCCGGCGTCCCAGTCTGCTGCGGGATCACCGCGGACGTTTTGCTCTCCTTCACCAAGGCAGGCTTTGACTTTCTGCGTCTCGCTGCCTACGACATGATCACTGTGTGGGAGGCGGTAGTCTATGACTTGGAGATCGAGTACGGGGTGAACTACAAGTCAGTCTTCGTCACCCCCCGGTTTGCCTGGTTCGACGTTGTGGCCTGTGTGGAGGTATACGGCGACTGGGCCGTCGACCCGTGGGCGCTCGATATCTACGGGGTCAACGTGCGCTGTGAGCTGGGGGACTGTGGCTACGCGGAGTTCGTCACTGCGTTTGACGTGCTAGAGATGCAGGAGCTGTTCCCCGAGCTAAAGGGAGAGGAGTTCGAGTATGTCAAGCTCGGCTTCTGTGGCCCGGCGTGCTGTGGTGCCGAGTACAGCGTGGACTTGGCGGTGTACTTTGACGACGGGGGTGGGCTGCTGGGTATTTCTCGTTTGGGAGCTGCCTTTAGCGTGCCCTTAATAGAGAACCTGGCCTTGACCACGTCCTTAGAGATTCCCGTCATCGGGGACGCGAGCTTCAGCTTCGGCTGGACGTTCACCTTCTGAGGAGGGAGCGATGAACAAGATGAAGCTTGCTGTTTCTTTCATAGGCGCCCTCCTCTGTGTCGCTTTGGCGGGGTGTATGTTCGTCTCCGGTCCTCTCACGGGCGAGATTGTGGGCGTGGTCACTGATGCCGGAGCAGGCGCCCCGGTGGAGGGCGCGCGGGTGTACGCCTACCCCATGGACGGCAGTCCCCCTAAGTACTCGGTGGATACTGGTTTTTTCAGACCGGTGGCCTTCACCGATGCGCAGGGTCGCTACGAGCTGGTTGTGCCCAAGGGGCGGTACGTTGTGGAGGCGTCCAAGGACGGCTTCGCCGGTTCGAGGGTCGAAGGCGTGGACGTGACGAGCACGGTCAGAATGGACCTGATTCAGAAACCTGCGTTCAACAAGGAGTGGTCGGTGACCCCGCCAGACGTGAGCCTGTGGATCGAGGACCTACACGACCCCGCTGCCGGAGCCTACACGGGGCCCATCGACTTCCGGGTGGACGTGGCCGGCGACAACGACATCCAGCTCATCTACGCCGCGCTGGGCAAGACCCCCGGAGCGGGGTGGACCACCGGAACGCGCCTCGTGTACTCAAACACGTACACCACCGGTGACGCTCAGCTCGACCCGGCGGCCTTCGGGGCGGAAGGGTGGACGACGTTCGAGGTGGTGGTGTACGACCAGAACGACAACCGCACGCACCACATCCGCCCCCTGTACATAGAGCCCCAGGAGGGGGCGGCTCTCAGGCCTGCGCCGGCGATGACCGCGCTGGCAGTGACCGTTTCCAAGCAGCTGGCCTTCTACGGCGGGGCGATGACGATCGCTACGGGCAGAGGAGAAGTGGAGATCCAGGCCGCACCCAGTGGGGCGAACCTGTACGTGGAGCTCCGGTGGGGGGCCGCGCCCGACGACGGGACTGTCGGCGGGGCGGGGATCAGTGGGTACCGCATCTACCGCAGGCTACAAGGAGAGGCCGACTACCGCCCCCTGGCCACAGTGGCCGCAGGCGATGCCGTGTTCGACGAGGGCGTGCTGCAGTACTACCTGTTTCGGGACAGCTCTCCCCAGCTCCGCGCAGGCCTCACTGCACACTACCAGGTGCGGGCCTATGTGGGCGAGGAGGAGTCGGCGGCGGTGGACGCTTCCTGCACGCCGCTTGGGACCTGGGACGTGCGCCTCCTCGGCCCCGGAGAGGGGGAGGTCGGTGTGTCCACGACGCCAACATTCACCTGGGAACCGACGCGCCTTGTGGGAAACGATCAGGTGTACACCGTGTGGATCTGGGACTTGGCTCTGGGGTACTGGGCGTACCTGTCGGACTACTTGGTGAACGAGACCGAGTGCACCTGGGAAGACGTGTGGCTTGCCCCGGGCATCCCCAAGGAAGGCACTCCCTGGGAGCGACTGCAGCCGCACCGCATCTACGAGTGGTACGTGGACTCGGCGGTGGCCTACGACGACTTCGCCGACCCCACGGCCGTGTCGGTGGCGGTAAACGACGGTGTCTACGCTGACTTCATCCCCGTCCCGGCCACGGACAAGTTCAGCTTCACCACAGGTGAGGAGTAAGGAGGCGCCATGAAGAAGACCCTGTTGCTGAGCGGAGTTCTGCTGCTGGGGCTGCTCCTCATCGGTTGCTCAGGGTTGCTCAGTCAAAACCGCGGTGGGGCGGACTACGTGGGCGATGCGGTGGCCCCCACCCCAGCGGATCCCAACGCCCAGCCCCCTGACTGGCAAGTCTCCGTGAGGATCGAGGGAGAGTACCGGCCCGGGGAGGTGCTCATCGGCTACAGCAGCGAAGCGGCTGTGCACGAGGCCGCGGCGCTGGTCGGGGGCAGTGTGGTCGACCGCAGCTCCCGGCTGCAGGTGGCGAAGGTCGACGTGCCCGGCGCCGTCCCCGCGGCCCTGGGCAGGATCATGCAAGCCGTGCGCCGGGGGGAACTGCGCGACGTCCGCTTCGTGGAGCCGAACTACACGCGCGAGCTGATCGAGCCCCGCCGGGAGGACAGGGCGATGGTGACGGAGCTGGGCCCCAGGGTCTACGATCCCGCTGTCGACCTCAGGCCGCGGCAGTGGGGCCTGGACATGGTGAACGCCGAGGCGGCGTGGGCCCACGCGACGGGGCAGGGCGTCATCGTCGCCGTCCTGGACTCTGGGGTCGATGGAACGCACCCGGACCTCGAGGGCCAGATGGAGCCCCAGTGGTTCGACGCCGCGAGCGGAACCTGGGTCGCGGGACTGGACTCCGACACCCAGGGGCACGGCACGCACGTGGCGGGTATCGTGGCCGCGAGGAACGACGGAGCCGGAATCACCGGCCTGGCTCCCGGGGCGCGGATTCTCTCGGTGCGCATCTTCGACCCTAGCTTCGTCGGTGACTACGAAGCGGCGGTGGCCATACTGGAGGCCGTGGACTACGGCGCCCAGGTGCTCAACAACTCCTGGGGCGGGAAGGCATTCTCCCAGACGCTGCAGGCGGCGGTGGCCTATGCGCTGGCGAACGACGCTGTGTTTGTCGTGTCCATGGGCAACGACCACATGGACGAGATCATGTTCCCCGCGGCTTACCCGGGGGCGATCGGTGTGGGGGCCACGAACCCCGACGACCGCAAGGCGGACTTCTCCACCACCGGCGGGTACATCTCGGTCAGCGCCCCCGGAGAGCGCATCCTCTCCTGTGTGCCCACGTGGTACGTGCAGGAGGGGACCGGCACGAATCACCACTACGAGTACCAGGGCGGAACGTCCATGGCGGCACCGTTCGTGTCGGCGCTTGCGGGGCTGGTCCTGGAGCGCCATCCGGGCGCCGCGCCGCATCAGGTACGCCGGGTACTGGAGAGCACGGCCGAGGACGTCGAGTCGGGCGGATTCGACCGGCGCACGGGCTACGGGCGCATCGACGCCGGCGCGGGAGCTGGGGTCACCGTCTTGCCCGCCGACGGCGGACAGGTGGAGGTGTACGTGACTACGGAGAGCGGTCTGAACTGGCCCTTCAATCTGCCCTATGTGGACGTCATGCTCCGCCGGGGCGGGGTGGACCGCTACTTCGGCCAGACCGACCTTGAGGGCTGGTCTGAACTCGGCTATCCCGAGGATCCTGGAGGGATATTCGGCGTGGCCCCCTTCCACGGGATCGAACCGGGGACCTACGAGGTCATCGTCGGCGGGGAGGACGTCACCGCGTATTGGTGGACCGGGTGGTCACGCGTGGCCAACCGAGTCACGGCGAGGGGCACGGTGACTGTGGGGGCGGGCGGGCTCGAGACCGTCACCCTCACGCTTAACAGCGAGCTCGAAGTCATCGTTGACTTCCAGGACGACGTCGGGGCCAGGCTGGCTGTATGGGAAGGGGACACCTTTGCCACCGCCTGGAGCGTGTGGGAAGCGCCGCCCGCCTCAGGCGACTGGGGCAGTTGGTCCGGCACGGCCACCGAGCAGGCCTACAAGCTGGACCCAGTGCACTGGGACTGGGACGTCTACTACCTGGCGATCGATGCCACCGGCGCGACCGGGGACGCCGTGGCTACGGTCACCGTGATCCAAAACGGGGTCAGCGAAGTGTACGGCCCGTACGCGGTGGAGGCCGGTGGGTTCTACCCCTCCTACGGGTGGCCCGACTGGTGGGAGAACACCCCCCACTGGTACTTTGGGTTAGACGGACCGGGAGGTCCGTTCGTGTACTAAATGCGGGGTCAGAGCTCCGACCGGCGTGTCGCCACGCCACAACCAGAGCTCTGACCCCTTGTGTACTGACTAGTCGCAGGGGCCCGGCGGTGCTTCGGGGAGGACCTTGCATATAGGCGTCCCCGTGCTCCACAGGGCGACGAGTTCCTTCAGTGTCTCGTAGTCCACCTTGCTCGGATGGCAGGTATGCGGCACCGGCTCGTCTTCCAGCCAGAAGGCCACCGCGCGCTGCAGCTGCTCGAACGTGATCCTGTCGGAAAGGAGGAGGTTGATCCTCTCTTCCTTCACGTCCCACCGGGATATGGCCACGATGATGTCCAAGCAGTCTGTGAGTTCGACCCGCGTGTTGCCCCGTACGGGGACATCCACGCACGGCCAGCCCGTGTCCGCTCGGCCGACCACGGATTCGGCAGCGAGCACGCCACACTCGTCCCTCGGAGGGCCTTCGATGTTCGTGGACGGGGGTACGGTGACCTCGTAGATGATCGTCCTCCGCTCCCCGCCCTTGAGGGTCCCCAACAGAGCCCACTGGTTCTGGGAGGGCTTGTACAGGAAGCCGTCGTTTTGCACCGGGGACACCTGCCAGCCGGCCGGAAGGTGCTCGTCCAGCCCCACGCCCATGACGTCCACATCGGAGGTTATCTCCACTCTCACGGTGAACGTGTTGCCGTAGGGCACGCCGGTGGAGTCGTAGAAGCCGAGCACCACTCCCTCGCAGGGGATGGGCGTGCGGATGGTGCGCACAGCGGTCAGCTCGGGTGCGGTCATGTCCGGAAGCGGGCGATCCACCGGTACGCAGCTTTCGGCGTACGCGGTGAGGTTCTTCAGCGTGGACAAGCTGATGCGCTCTCCACACGTGCCCACTACGGCCTCATCCGTGCGCCACAGTTCTCCGGCGCGGGCCAGCTGCTCGACGGTGATGACCTCCGACAGCCTGAGGTCGATGTGGTCCCTCTCTCCCGGCTGCGAGGCGGGGACGAGGTGGGCCACAGCCGTTTTCACCGACAGACAGTCGGTGATGATCACGCGCGACTCTCCGCCTACGGCCATCTCCATGTTCGGCGACTTCGCCTGGAAGATGCCGCTGATGTTGATGGCGTAGGGCAGCCTCAGGGAGCGCAGTTCCTCCGCTTGGGGCACGACGACGTCGTAGG
>PWTL01000099.1 GCA_003562845.1 Candidatus Acetothermia bacterium | reverse complement strand
GGTGCACAGTCTGCGCGAACTTGGCCACCAGCAACCCCTCCTCAGCCGCCTCCTCGCTGCCCCCGACCACGGCGACTGTCTTGTCACGGAAAAACGCCGCATCACATGTAGCGCAGTACCCTACACCCTTCCCCAAGAGCCGCTGCTCGCCGGGGACGGATGCCTCCCGACCTAAGGCCCCAGTGGCCACTACAAGGGCCCGGCCACGATAGCTCCCCTCCGCTCCCACAATCTCTTGCTCCCCTTGCCCCAACAGGGAGGCGATGGCTCTATCTTGAACGAACGCTGCGCCCTGGGCGCTCGCTTGCTGCCGCATCTTCCCCAGGAGCTCCTCCCCACTCAGCTCCCCGCCGGTCCCCGGGTAGTTGGCAATCCGCCGGGCAAGACCCAAGGCGCTGCTCTCCGCCCCTTTGTCTACGACCAAAGTACGGATCCCCGCACGGGCGGCGTACAGGGCGGCTGTGGTGCCCGCAGGGCCCCCTCCCACCACGATGAGATCGAACTGGGTTCCCGTTGAGCTGTTCGCTTGTTGCACTGTACTCACCTGCCTTCCCCCCTTCAGTGCCCTCGGGACCTTTCCTCGCCCCGTCGCAGACAAGCTGCGACGCTACCTCAGTTCCGCGGTCGTGTCGCCTGTCTGGTGGTAGCGGCGGAGCTTGTCCCCGACGCCGGGACGGCGCAAGCAAGATGCGCCTCTACAACTCAAAGCGCGCTCCCTACAGAGGCCACACGACCATTATCAACGGCAGCCCCACAGCCATAATGATGATCTCCAAAGGCAAGCCCATGCGCCAATAGTCCCCGAACCGATACCCCCCAGGCACCATGACCAAGGTGTTCGACTGGTGCCCGATGGGCGTAAGGAACGCGCACGATGCGCTCACGGCCACCGCCATCAAGAAGGGATCGACCGCTACCCCAAGCCCCAGGGCAACTCTAGCGGCGATGGGCGCCATCAGCACGGCCGCGGCAGCGTTGTTCACCACATCAGAGAGGAACATCGTGCCCAGAAACACGAGCCCCAAAGAGGCGAATGCCGGAACCCGCGCCCCGACTCGAAGCAGCCCGTCGGCGACGAGGCCCGCCCCTCCTGTGGACTCCAGCGCGTAGCCAATGGGGATCATCGCTGCCAGGAGCACGATCACCGGCCAGTCGACGCTGGCGTACACCTCCCGTAGCGGGATCAGCCCGGCGAGCACCATCAACGCAGCGGCAGCCATAAAGGCCACCGGTACCGGGAGCAGCCCCGCCGCCGCCACGCCCAGCGCGGCGGCAAACAGACCACCGGCAAGGACCATCCTCCGCGGCTGGCCCAAGGTCAGCCCTCTCTCCGCCAGAGGCAGACACCCAAGACGCTCCAGTGCTTCCTGCAGCAGGTCTTCTTTCCCTTGCAGTAGTAACACATCACCCGGACGAAATCGCACTTCGGCCAATCGCTGCTGCAAGCGGGCTCCTCGCCGGGCGATAGCCAGCAAGTTCACCCCGTACCGCCGCCGTAGCCGCAGCTGAGCGACTGACCGGCTCACCATCAATCCCTCGGGCATGACCACCGCCTCCGTCACGCTCACCTCATCCGAGCGGAGGTCCTCCTCCCCAAGCTCCACGTCGCCCACCATCTCCAGGCCCACCTCGTCCACAAGGTTTGTCAACGTGTCCGAATCCGCCACAACCAGCAGCACGTCGCCGCCAGCAAGCCTCTCGTACGAAGAAGGAGCAGGTCGCCGCTCCTCGCCACGGACCAGTCCCACAACTGCGAAATCGCCGTCCACGGCCTGCTCCAGCTCCCGAAGCGTCTTCCCCACCGCTTCCCCCTCGTCGGGCAGCCTCACTTCGGTGAGGTAGTCGCGGATCTCGAAGAGTTCCTCCCGCGAGACCGGCCCTTTTCGCTTGGGCACAAGCCGCCAGCCCAACAAGGCGACAAACAGCACCCCCACCAGGGCGATGCCCGCCCCCACCGCGGTGAAATCGAACATCCCAAAGGGGGCCCCGGCGCTCTCCGCGCGGAAGGAGGCGACGATTATGTTCGGTGGGGTGCCTATAAGAGTCATCAGCCCGCCGAGGAGAGAGCCAAACGCCAACGGCATAAGCAGTGCCGACGGAGGTCGGCCCGCACTCCGGGCCATGCGCATTCCCACAGGAAGAAGCAATGCCAGAGCTCCAACGTTGTTCATGAACGCCGACAGGACCGCCACCAGGCTTGTCAGCGCCAGGAGTTGCACCGTGACCCGCTGTCCCACACGAGCGAGCACACCCACCAGCGCGTCGACGATGCCCGAATTCGCTAGCCCCCGGCTGATCACGAGCACTGCAGCCACTGTGATCACTGCCGGATGGGCAAAACCTGTAAACGCTTCCCCAGGAGGCACTACTCCTGCCGCAGTCGCCGCCAGCAGCGCAAGGAGAGCCACCAAGTCGTATCTCCAGCGCCCCCACACGAACAGGCCGAGGGTCCCCAGCAGGACTCCGAATACGATGCCTTGCTCTACGGTCATCAGTTCCCCTCGGGGAGAGTTTGCACTTCCCGCTCTCCCTGGCCAACACGGGACCACCCACTGCGCCGGCGCGCATTGGCCAGCACGACTCCGGCCACTGCTATAGTCCCCCCCACTAGGGACAACCAGCTGGGGATCTCCCCCAGCCAAAGCCAGGCAATGCCGATAGCGAGTACGGGATTGAGGTACAGGAAGCTCGACAGCCTGGAGGCAGAGAGCCTGGTAAGCCCGTATACCCACAGAACGTAGGCGATGGCCCCGGGAAAGACTCCCAGGTACAGCACCGCTCCCAGGGCCTCCCACGGGGCAGCGCGCACCGCCGGGAGAAGTCCGGGCAAATACACCAGCATGGGGATCGTGCCCGCCCAGATCACGTAAGAAGTGAAGGCGAGCGGAGGATAGCGCACTATGAACTTCTTCTGCAGCACGCTGTATGCACTCGCAGAGACGGCGGCCAGCAAGATCACCAGCGCCCGCGGCTCCAAGCGGAACGCCTCCCCCTCACCCAACGTGATCAACGCCACCCCGGCAAAGCTGACGATGATCCCCACCCAGCCTCGGGGGCGAAGGCGTTCCCCGAGGGCCGCCACCGCCAGCAGCGCAGTGAACACCGGCGCCGAGGAGATGAGAAGGCTGGCCGCGCCGGCGGTCACTATGACCTCCCCATAGTTCAGGGCCAGGTGGTACACCGTGATCCCCAGGACTCCCAACACCAAGATCACCGGGAGATCGCCTCGTCGGGGGAGAGGGGCGCGCCGCGCGGCATTCACGATGGCCAACGTGGCGGAGGCCACGAGGAACCTGAGCAGCGCCAATTCCCCCGGAGGAAACGCTGACAGAGCGCTGCGAATCGCCGCGAACGCCGACGCCCACAGCAGGAGCATTACCGATACCGCAATTGCAGTCCGGACATCTCTCCTCGCTCGTGACAACTAATCCCCCCCTGTTCACTGCTGTCTTGAGGTCACCGTGCTGCGTCCGTTGAGGACGCGAACTCTTTCAGCGCACGACGAGCCATGTTCCCCCGGCCACGGCCGCCAACCCCACAACTCGAAACACATCCAGAGGGCGCGGAGAGGCCCCTAGCCACCCGTAGTGATCGAGCAGGGCCCCGAGTAGGATCTGGGCCACTATGGCCAGAGTCAACGTCGAGGCGAGCCCCAACCGCGGCACTGCAAAGCTGACCGAGGCCACAATAACCACTCCCAAGAAACCTGCTGTCAACGCGTACCAGGGCACGGTGTGCCACCGGGAAAGTGAGCCCCCGCGCAGGAGCAGGATGATCACCCCGGAGAGTAGGAACCCACCCAGGTGGACTATAAACGTGCTCTCCGCCGTGCCGATCCGCCCGCCGATGATCCCCGAGAACAGCGATTGCAGGGCGATGGCAACGCCCGCCACCAGCGCCACGCACACAACTGGAAACAGCGAAGGCAAACCGTCCCTCCTTTCTGCAACCTCCTGCGCAATCCACCATCCCCCCGTCATCGGAGCGGAGAGCGGGGAACAACGCTCACAGCCCGTCGGCCACAGCGCGGATGAGCTCCCATGCTGCCAACACATGTCGTCGCTCGGTCTGTGCTTGGCCCACACACAGGCGCAGAGCCAGGGCTCCATCGAGGACAGTGTGAGTGAGGTACACCTGGCCCGAACTGTTGAGACGCTCCAGAAGTTCGCGGTTCGCCGCGTCCCCTCTCACGTGCCGGAAGCAGACCAAGTTGAGGGCCGGCGGCGCCGCCAGACGAAAATCAGGATCTGCGCTTACCCAGTCAGCAAACTCGCGGGCGAGGGCCACATGTGTTCGCACCAACCGGCGCAGTCCCGCCACCCCGAAATAGCGGATGACGAACCACAGCTTCAGTGCCCGGAACCTACGGCCCAGGGGAATCTGCCAGTCACGATAGTCGATCACCTGACCGGACTCGCTGGGCACAGTACGCAGGTACTCCGGCAGGACGGTCAACGCGCGCAGTAGGGGCTCGCGATCCGCAACGTAAAAGCAGTCGCAGTCGAAGTTGGTCAGCATCCACTTGTGGGGGTTGACGCAGTAGCTGTCGGCAAGCTCCAGCCCATCGTGCAGGTGACGGTGTTCGGGACACAGCGCCGCGATGCCGGCCATCGCCGCGTCGACATGCAGCCACAGTCGCTCTCTCCGGCACAGGCGGCCGATCTCGGACACGGGGTCCACGGCCAGAGAGGAAGTCGTCCCCACAGTGGCACAGACGAAGAACGGCACTCGCCCCGCCTTACGGTCCTCCTCCACCGCCTGGGCCAGACAGTCCGCCCGCATAGCGAACTCCTCGTCGGCCTGTACCAAGCGCAGGTTCCCCGCTCCGAGGCCCGCTATCGCCGCCGCTTTCTCCACCGAAGAGTGTGCCTGCGTTGACGCGTAAGCCACCAACGGCAGGCCGATGCCCTCGTCTCGGCACCGCATCCCCGAGGCCCGCTCTCGCGCCGCCAACAGCGCACACAGGGTTGCGCTGGACGCAGAGTCCTGGATGACCCCGCCCCCTGGTCCGGAGGATTTGAACCGCCGTGGAAGGCCCAACATATCCACCAGCCAGTCCAGGACATGCGTCTCCAGCTCAGTACACGCAGGGCTGGTAGCCCACAGCATCCCCTGTACGCCCAGCCCCGCGGCCAGGAGTTCTCCCAAAACCGATGGGCCGGAGACGTTAGCGGGAAAGAAGGCAAAGAAGTTCGGCGATTGCCAGTGAGTGAGCCCGGGGACGATGATCTCCTGTACATCCCGCAACAACGCCTCGAACTGCTCCCCGTCCTCCGGAGGGCTCTCCGGAAGCATGCACCGCACGTCCCCGGGGGACAGCTGCGACTGGACGGGGTACCTGTCCACCTGTTCCCAGTAGTCCGCCAGCCAGTCTACGACCTCCCTCCCCCAGTGCCGAAACTCCTCTGAGCTCATCTCACGTCGACTGTGTTCAACCATGCGTCACCCCTGCGTCACCTCGTGACGGACTCAGCCAGAAGCAGCACTGACTGTCACCCCCGGCGGCACAGCGTGCGCCCCTTCCCACACCACCTGGCGGAAGTGATCGGGATCAGTGTTTCCCTCCGAGTTGATAAGCAACACCTCGGACTCCTTTCCCAGCCCCAAGCGCTCCCGCAACGGGGCCAGCTCAGGCCGTTGCATGACGAAGCTGAGCACTCCCAGGGTCACCGCACCCGACTCTCCGGAGACGATGAACGGGTCGCCCTCCAAGGGCACAGCGTACATGCGCATTCCCCGAGCCGCGACGTAGTCCGGACAGGCCACGAAAAACTGCGCGCAGTCTCGCAACACTCGCCATGCCAGGGGATTGGGCCTTCCACAGGAGAGGCCGGCCATGATCGTGTCCAGCGCGCCGGCGAACTTGTACGGCTTCCCCTCGCCAATGCGCACCGACTCGAACAGACAGGCCGCCTTGGAGGGCTCCACCACGACGAACTGAGGTGCGTGCTTGCCCAGCAGGCATCGGTAGAAGGCCACTGCCGACGCGGCCAGCGACCCCACCCCGGCCTGCAGGAAGACATGACTCGGTTGCGGGACTCCCACCCCTACAAGCTGTTCCTGCGCCTCGGCGAACATGGTGCTATACCCTTGCATTACCCACCGAGGAATGTCCTCGTAGCCCTCCCAAGCCGTGTCCGACACCACCACCCAGCCCCTGTCCTCGGCGTCGTGCTGAATCTGCTCTACCGCGTCGTCGTAGGTTCCGTCGACAACGTGTACCTCCGCGCCGTGGCTACGTATCGCCCCCATGCGCGCCGGACTTGTACCGCGGGGCACGTAGATCACTGCCTGCTGCTCCAGCTTGCTCGCCGCCCAAGCCACACCGCGGCCATGGTTACCGTCGGTGGCGGCAGCAAAAGTCAACGAGCCCACTTCCTCCCGTACCCGCGGAGAGGTCAGTTCGGCAAACGAAAGCTCCCCAGCCTCTCCCAGACGGCGTTTCAGGAGCTGGTAGATCGCGTATGAACCGCCCAACACCTTGAACGATGTGAGCTCACAGCGTTGGGATTCGTCCTTCACCCAGATACCCCCCACATCGAACATGTCCGCCAGCCGCCTCAGACTCTTGAGCGGGGTAGCGCGAAAGCCCGGTATCTGCTTGTGGAACCGGCGGACTTTCGCCGGGACATCCGGGGGCACCATGGCCACAGCCTCGTTGCCGCAGCGTTCCTCATCCACTCCTCGGTTGACCAACCAGTTCAGTCGCTCCACCCTGAACCCCCTTCTCAGAGCATGGTACTGTCGCTGGGGGACAAAGCCCAGGCTTGCGCTTGTCCGGCGCTCGCTGCTAAACTGACCACCTTACTCAGGCCTGGTCAAAGGAGCATTATGATCGACCTCAGTGTGATCCAGAGCCAGCTCGAGAGCACCGCGGCCCGAGCGCGCCGGCAGGGCATCCTCATTCCCACATTTCGCCAACTGCGCGACCCAACACTCGTGCCCCAGGCCGTTCGCGATGACCTGCGCGACGTTGGTCTGTGG
>PWTL01000124.1 GCA_003562845.1 Candidatus Acetothermia bacterium | reverse complement strand
TCCTCCTGATCGTAACGTGCCGGTTCGCCCCCCGGGTCTTAGAGAACAGGTCAGCGAATTCCTTGCACTCCCGCGCTGCCTGAGCGACGGGCTGCAGCCCGAAGTAGCAGATCATCCACGGGCAGAAGCACTCCCGCTGCTTGATCCCCATGGTGTCGAACACACACCCGTCGGAGTCTATGCATACCAGGAAGTCGTAGCCAGCACGGAAGCCAGTCAATCGCTTGCGGTAATCCATCGTCTATCTCCCTTGTAGCTCACGCCCATTCGATCCCCCTAACGTCGGAACTTGCCTCCGACGCCCGGCTTGTCTTCGTCAACGGCCCCTGAGGGCACGCGGTCAACTCCCGGCCCGATGTGCAACCGGAACGTACGACGGCAGAAGCCTCTCCGCATAGACCTCTTCGAGCTGGGCAAATCTCAGCCGTCCCCCCACAACCGGCACGCCCACTGGGTCCTCTCCAAGCAAGGGGCGAGCGTAGCGGACGAACTCGTCGCTCACATCCATCCTAGAGGCGGCGATCCACTCTGGCGGGAACGGCCTATCCACCCCGGCCACCTCCGACAGGGGCACTGTGCTGTACCACGGTCGGTAAACCGCTCCTTCGCCCCGCACGATGGACACCATCACCCCGTCTTCCCCCGCGGCGGCCAGGGACGCTGCCGTCCAGCCGACCTGATACGCCTCGTTCAGGTCCACCGGCGAGGCAAGGAGAATCGCATCCCGTTGCTCGGTGCCCGGCACCTGGCCTCGGGCCAAGCCCTGGGTGGGTAGACCCACATCGTTCAGGTGGTTGACCAGAATCTCGGCCACCGTGGCCCGCGAAGAGGAGAAGGCCGCGTGGCCAAAGGCATCCCGTCTCTCCCCAAACTCGGCGAGCTCGAGTCCCTCTGAGGCGACCACGATCGCCCGTCCGTGGCGGCGCACCACGTCCGCCACCAGATCGGTGATCTCCTGCAAAGAGAGTCCGCCTTCGGCAAGTATGATCAGAAGAGGCATCTCTCGCTCCGGGTCGGCAAGCCGCGCCGAAGCAGGGATGAACCCCACCCGCCGCCCCATCGCCTGCACAACCAGCACCGGATCGGCAGGGGCCGAGCCCCGGTTCTCCTCCTCCAGGCACTGCAGGCTCCACGCCCAGTAGCGCGCTACCGACCCGAAGCCGGGGGTGTGATCGACCTTCTTCATCTCCGGGTCCCCAAGGTCGTTGTCGATGGTCTTGGGCACCCCCATCACTGCAAGCTCGTGCCCTGCGGCCTGGGCGGCTTCTTTGAGCCGCAGACACACCTCCTGCGTGTCGTTGCCGCCGATCCCAAAGAAGTAGCCCACGCCATGGGCTCGGAAGACCTCCACTGCCCGCGCTAGGTCCTCGCCGCTGGACAGATTGTAGCGCGCCGTCCCGATCGCGCCCGCAGCGGGCGTCGTGCGAAGCAGGGCTATCTCTTCGGGATCCTGGGCCGAGAGATCGATGAACTCTTCCCGCAGCACACCCAGCACCCCATGGCGGGCACCGTACACCGTACCGAAGCTGCCCCCATGCGCGCGGCACGCTTCCACGATCCCGCGCAGGGAGTTGTTGATCACCGCCGTCGGTCCGCCCCCCATCGCCACGACCGCATTCTTCGCCTTCCCGGATCCCCCTACCATCACTTCACTCCTCGCCTCACGCCTCACACTCCCGAGTACGCCGAGAACCCCCCGTCGATCGGGATTACCACCCCGGTCACGAACGCCGCCTCAGGGGAGAGCAGCCACTTCACCGCCCCCACCAGGTCCTCCGGCTCCCCGAAGCGGGCCATCGGCGTATGGTCGATGATCGTCCGCCCCCGCTCGGTAAGCTCCCCGTGTTCGTCCATCAGCAAGAAGCGGTTTTGCTCGGTGAGGAAGAACCCCGGCGCCAGCGCCACCACTCGAATCCGGGGCGAATACTCCTGGGCCATGTGCACGGCCAGCCACTGGGTGAAGTTGGCCACCGCGGCTTTGGCCGCCGAATACGCCGGGATACGCGTAAGCGGCCGCAGCGCGTTCATGGAGGCGACGTTCAGTATAATCCCCTCCCCTTGCCGGGCCATCGCCTCGCCGAACACCTGACAGGCCAGGAACGTCCCCATGAAATTCAGATCGAACACGAAGCGGACCGCCTCTTCCGGCAACTCGAAGAAGGGAAGCTCCGGGCTGGTCGTACTCTTGGGGTGGTTGCCCCCCGCCCCGTTGATCAAGTAGTCGATCCGTCCATAGGCAGACAGCGCTGACTCCAGCGCGCCCCGGAGATCGTCCCGCCGGAGCACATTTGCCTTGATCGCCAGCCCGCAGCCCCCCATCCGCTGAACACCCTCCAAGGCTTCCTCGGCCTTGCCTTGATCAAGATCCACCAGCACCGTGCGGACGCCGGCAAGGGCGAGTCCTTGGGCCAGCGCCGCACACAGCACACCGCCGCCTCCCGTAACGATTGCCACCCGGCCCTCGATCTCATCCACCTCCGCTCACCCCCAACAAGGCGAGATGTCGCCCGAGATGCTCCCTCAATGCTGCAGAATAGCGTTCCTCATTGGCCTCCAGCACGCGGAAGAGCGACGCGCCCAGTGGGCTCTGGAGTACCGAACCAAACGCCACATGCAAGACCTGACGGCTAGCGTCCTGCACCAGAAGAGTTGGGAGTTCGCTTTCCCCGAGGAACCGCACATCTGGAATGCTAGCTGTGTCAGTCGTCAAGTGGTACGTATGGCGCTCTTCGGCGAACCGCCGAATCGAATGCGCAGCGATCTCGCGGAACAGCTGTGGAGCGACCTCCGCAGTGACCCCCAGGGCCACCAGGTAACTCGTGCCCGCGGTCTTCACGTGCCACAGGCCGTTGGCCTCCTCCGCAATTAGTGGGTAGAGGCTGAACTTGTCCGAGCCGGAATGGAGACTCAGGCGGTATGATCCCAACGCCCTCGCGATCGCCATGTGCGCATGGAACTCGTCTCTGAACGTAGCAAGGTCCCCCCGCCAGTCCACGGCCTTCTCCATGGCTCCAGGGAAGCGCGGGGCAAGGCTCGCAAGCCCAACCCCCAATTTCCCCAACTCCGATACGACAAACCAGTGCTCAGCAGGACGCGTTGGGCTGTTCGTCTCATCGACGGAGAGCTCGAAGTCGAAGCCTCCCGGGCAACGCGCCTCGAGGGCTCTGTACATGTCCGCGGCGAACCGCACGGCACCGCAGTACTTCACCGCTGCTCGAGCCAGTTCCTCCTCGGCCAAGCGCATCGTCCCGATGCCTGGCAGAGTGGTCTCCCTACCTGCGTATTCCTCGAGAAGCCGTTCTGCTTCGGGCAACGATCGGAAGCGCTCCGCCACTGCCTGTGCGTTTAGTTCATCCACCTCGACGACGTACTCCGAAGGATCACAGGTGAACAGCGTGTAGCCCAGGTCCGCAGCGTGAAGCGCGTCGTCGACCGCCTTCAGATGATCGGCGTCGGCACCGAATCCAGCGTTGAAGCCTTGTTGGAACGCACCGAACACAGCCTGCGAGAGTACCTCCTCAAAGGACCGCCCTGTACGCGTGATCTCACGAACGGACTGCTGAGCCAATACAGGGAACACAACATAGGACTCCACAGCTCGGACGTGCCCCGGCGTGGCCAGCCCGATCCGGTCGCCGAAACCAAAGCTCGGACGCCCCTCAGGAAGCCGCTGGGGAGCAAGCCAAGGAAGAACCGACATCAGCTTCCGCGCGTTCTGGTACGTAAGAGGGCAGAGCAGTCCGCCCTCAGACAGCGTATCTCCCGCGAATCCACGGACCCTCGAGGACACGAACAGACGCTTGCCTTCGCTCTTCTGCACCAGCGCCAACTCCAACCCGTCTGCGTCTGCCTTGGACGCTGCATACAGCTTGTATCCGCTGGCCTTCAGCCTCTCGATCGTCACGCTCGTTCCAACTCCTCTCGCAACGACTCCGCAGCTCGCAGCACTTCCTCGGGCCGGGGCCTGAGCAAGCACTCCAAGATCAACGATCCCCCATAGCCGATCTCCGCCAGGGAGGTCCACACCTCATCGAATCTCAAGTGCCCGTATCCCGGGGGCCAGCGGTTGGAGTCGGCAATGTGCACATGAAACAGGCGATCTCCCGCCGCCTGGACGGCCGCCTGTGGTGAACGCTCCTCAATGTTGGCGTGGAACGTGTCGAACAGCAGCCCGACGTTGTCCTCAGCCACCTTGTCTAGCAGAGCCAGAGCCTCATCCACCGTGTTCACCAGGCGAGATTCATATCGGTTGAGCGGTTCCAGCGCAAGCGACACCGTGGGGACTTCGCGGGCGCAGTGGCGCAGCGAATCCACCAGAAGCCCGGCATCTCCATCGGCCCCGCGGAGCGACCCTACGATGACCACCGCCCCGTGGCTCTCGGCCAGCTTCATGTGGGCCACGATCCTGTCCACAGCCTTGGTCCGCACGGATTCGTCCGTGGAGCTGAGCGACAGGCCTTCCTTCGCCGCGGCCTGCCCCGTGGTAAGCGATACCAACCGCAGCTGGGAGGCGTCTAGCGCACGCTCCATCTCCGCCCGGTCGATCGCTTCGGGGTCGGTGATCGCCAGCTCCACCACGGCGTGGCCCTCGCTTGCCAGTCGGTTCAGGGCGTCTTGCCATCTAGCGGGCGGGAACGGGGAAAAGGGTGTGGGATCCTGCAGGGGCACGATGAGTCCCACGGGCCAGGCTTGCTGAGACCCCACCCCCGCGCCTTTGCCTGCGTGCTGCCTGCTCAACACACCCACCCCCGCCGCTCAGAAGCCTCGTCGGGGGAGCGCGTACACGGGCTTCCACCCCGGACTGCCCGGCTCCTTGAGGTAGGGCTCCAGCTCCTGCTCCGTGCGCAGCGTGACCTCCTCCACCGGGGGCACCTGGCCCGCCGGGAACGTCTCGATGATCTGGTCCGCACATTGAGTGAGGTACTTCAGGATCGCCGCCACCGGCCGCTTGGCCTTCTCCGCAGTAGCTCGGGTGGGGTCGCCGACAACCCCCTCGGGCGTCGCCGCCATCTCGATGGCGATGTGCCCTTCCCCCTCGGACCACTTGTGCGGCCTGCGGTGCGCATCGACCGCGGTGTCGAAGTGCCCCCCGGGCAGGAAGCCCTTGCCTTCGGTCTTTTCGGCCAGGGACATATCCACCATCTCCGGCGGGAACATCAGCAGTCCCACGGACGTCTCCGCCTCATCGGCGTGTACGAAGTGCGTCTCCAGCGAGTTCTGCCTGTCCACCGGGAAGAAGAACTCCCGTACCGCCCGGTGCCAGTCCAGGACCTGGAACACCCCCGGTAGCTGGTAGCGGTACATGAACTCGTGCAAAGCCGCCTCCAGCACCCACAGCTGCCCGTGGTTGTTGATGATGATCTGCTTGCGGAACCCATCGTTCCACAGGCCGAGCATCACGTTGATCAGGGTCTCCCGCACCACTTCCTCGGGCATGATCACCGTGCCGGGCATGCCAATGTGATGGTAGGGGTGCGCCCCGTAGTTGAGCGGTGGCAGCGCCAAGCTCACCGGGTCGCCGTGCTTGGAGGTGTACCTCCGTACGGCCTCGCAGATCTGGGTGACCATGAACGTATCCAGTCCGGACACGGTATGCCGACCGTGGTTCTCCGTGCATCCCACGGGAATGAGCACGACGTCGTTCTTCCTCCGGTTGGCCATCACCTCGGCCCGCACCGTCGTCTGAATGTACGTTCCCGGCTTGCCCAGCTCCGGAGGGGAAGGCACCTCGTACTCGGCCAGCGTGCGGTCGATATCCTCCTCGGATGCGTCCCAGAGTTCCTTCTTCAGTCGCCCTACCTCGCTGTCCTCAAACACAATCGCTGGATGGTCTGTGGTGATCCACATCGCCATGAGGCCTCCTTTCTGCAGTCGTCGCAGACAAGCTGCGGTTCAACGTCGCAGACAAGCTGCGACGCTACTAGGTTTCCTGTGGCATAGCTGCATCTGGTTCGCAATGTCGCCACGACCACTACGGCGTGACGATGATTTTGCCGTCCTGTCGCAATGTCGATCGCTTGATCGCCTCGGCCGCCTCGCTCAACGGATACTGGGCGGTGATGATTCGTGCGTTGTCCACCAAACCGGCGCCCATCATCCGGATCACCGAGGGGAAGATGCCGTGGCCGGAGTGTCCCTGCGCGCCGTACAGCTGTGAACGCCGCACCTGGAACTGCTCCAGGAACATCGGCACGCGCTGGGCCGCCCGTCCGACGACGGAGATCTTCCCGTTGATGGCCAGTGTCTTCTCCATCTGTGGGATGGTCTTCTCCGGTGCCCCCGCGGCCTCCACCGAAAGATCGGCTCCCTCGCCCCCGGTGAGCTCCATCACGACCTCGGCGGGGACGACCTCAGTGGGGTTGTACACATGGTCGGCTCCCACGTCGCCGGCTAGTTTGCGCCGCACCTCGGAGACCTCGAACGCGATCACCTTGGACGCACCCGCCGCCCTCGCCAGCTGTATGCCCGCGAGGCCAATCGGTCCCGCTCCATAGATGACCACGTAAGCACCGGGCCTGAACCCACCCGCACGCTCGAAGATCGTGTTGTATGCCACACATGTCGGTTCCGTCGTAGCCGCGACTTGCCAGGCAAGCTTCTCGTCCGGGTACCTCGTGAAGACACTGTCCAGTTTCCAGCACAGCTTGGCCGGCACAGCTATGTATTCTGCCATCGCGCCATCGATCGTGAAGCCGATCTCCTCAAGGTTCTGGCAATGGTTGGGGAAACCGTCCCGGCATGGCCGGCAGTAGCCGCACCACACCATCTCCTCCACCGTGACCCGATCACCGACCTTGAAGCCCTCTCCCTCCGGACCAGGACCGATCTCCACGATCTCTCCGGCGAACTCGTGCCCGATGACCGACGGGAACTTGGTCAACCCCGGATAGAGGATATAGCCGTCCTGGTCGGTCTCGTAGAAGTGCATATCCGAACCGCACACTCCGCACGCGCGCACCCGAACCAGCACTTCCCCCGGGCCTACCTTGGGCTGGTCCAGCTCTGTGAGTTCGAGCTTGGGCTGACACCACATGCTGGAGCCCTCAATG
>PWTL01000061.1 GCA_003562845.1 Candidatus Acetothermia bacterium | reverse complement strand
GCTGTCGAGCAGGGCCAGCGCCGCCTCCCACAGCCCCTCGGGGAACGTGGGATGGGCATGCACAGTTTCCGCCAGCTGCTCGGCGGTGAGCCCCTGCTGCACGGCCAGGGCCGCCTCGGCGATGAGGTCCGACGCGTGGGGTCCGATGATCTCCGCTCCCACGATTCTCCCGGACTCGTCACAGGCCAAGACGAAGTGCCCCCCCAGCTCGCCTTCCGCCCATGCCCGGCCCAGGGCGCCCAGGGGGAACCTTCCGCTGCGTGGAGCGTCGTCCACCGGGCTGCCCACCAGGGCGACCTCCGGGTCGGTGAAGATCGCCTGCGGGATGACGTAGCCCAAGGCCCCGGTAGCGTCGCGGCTCGTCCGCGACGTTGCCCCCTGAACGTCGGAGGCAAGCTCCGACGCTACGTCATCTACCCCGTTCTTCCCGTAGCGTCGCAGCTCGTCCCCCCTCCCCTCCTTGTAGCGTCGCAGCTCGTCCCCCCTCCCCTCCGTGTAGCGTCGCAGCTTGTCTGCGACGTTCGGGCGCAGCTTGTCTGCGACGTTCGGGCGCAGCTCGTCTGCGACATCACCGGCAAGCTGCTCGGCCAGCAGCAATCCCTCGTGGGACGCCTTGTGCGCCAGGAGCCACCCTCCGCGCAGGTCCCCGATGGCGTACAGGTTCTCCCCCATACGGAATCTCTGGTCGGTGGGAACGAACCCGCCCTCGGTCTTCACCCCCAGCTCATCGAGGCCCAGGCTTTCCGGGCGGGGGCGGCGTCCTACTGCAACAAGCACTACGTCCCCGGGCACTTGTTCCTCTCCCTTGCTGCTCTGCACAACGATACCCTCGGAACTCAGCTTGGAAGCCTTTGCCCCCAAACGTACCTCAATGCCTCTCTCAGTGAGCGCCCGCCGCAGGAGCGCCTGCCCCCGGCGGGAGAGGCCCACGCCAGGCAACAACTCATCCGTCATCTCCACCACGGTAACCTCGCTCCCCAGCCGCCGGTAGACGGTAGCGAGCTCCAGGCCGATGACGCCTCCGCCGACCACCACCAGTTGCTCCGGCATCGTCCTTAGCAGAAGGGCATCAGACGAAGACCACACATGCTCTTCGGAGAACGGGAATCCCGGAAGCTCGATAGGAGCAGATCCGGTGGCGAGTACTACTTGCCGGGCCCACAGGGAATCACTGGATCCGCCTTCCAGCTCGAGCTGGCCGGCGCCGCGTAACCGGGCACGGCCGCGGACAACCTCCACTCCCGTGCCAGAGAGCAGCTTGTCCACCCCTGCCCCGAGCCCGGATATCACGCTCTCCACCCATGCCCGCAGGCCACTCAGATCGACTTCAGGGGAGATGCTGATCCCCTTCTTCGCCAAGGCGTCGGCTCGGCCTAGGACCTCAGTGGCCGCGTACAGCGCCTTGGTGGGAATACATCCGGAATTCAGGCACACGCCACCCAGAGATTGCTCCTCGATCAACACCACTTCCATACCCAACTGCGCTGCACGCCGCGCACACACATATCCCGCTGGACCGGCCCCGACCACTGCCAGTTGCACTTGATCCATCCTATCTCCTCCTCAGGTAAGTGTACCGACTCCGCCCCCGGGAGAGGAGCTCGCAGTCGGAAGAGGGGGCCACAGGGCAGGAGTCTGGTGGAAGATGTGTAACGGGATTACAATTCCGGTAACCCAGGAGGTGAGGCGTGGAGAACCGTGTGAGAGAAGCAATTGCTCGTGCAAGAGCCGATTTTGTGGAGGTGCGCTGGGATGAGGTCGCCTGGTCACGGGTGGCTTTTCAGCGCGACCAACTAATGGCTCTGGAACAGTCAAAAGAGGTGGGGGGGCTTGTTCGCGCGTTGGTAGGTGGAGCATGGGGCGTGGCTCTGCTCACCGACATGGCGGAGCTGCCCACCCAGGTAGAAGAAGCGACGCGCCTGGCCCGCATGGCCGCTCAGCATGTAATCGAGCCCACACAGCTTGCCGACGTCCCGGTGGAAGAAGAGAGGCATCTGTCCGAGCTGAAGGAAGATTGCCGCTCGGTGCCCTTGTCCCGTAAACGGGCGCAGGCCGAAGAGTACAACAAGCTCATCATGGGATACTCCCCGGAGATCGTGTCCACCGCGGTGCGGTACACTGACACCTTTCGCAAGAGCTTGTACGCAAACAGCGAGGGCACCTTCGTCTACCAAGAACTCCCCGACGTAACGCTCCTTCTTGCCGCGGTGGCCCGACGCAATGGCGACATCCAGCAAGCATTCGAGACCATCGGCGCGGCAGCGGGCTACGAACTCGTCCGCGGCCAAGAGGAAAAGGCCGAAGCTGCGGCCAAACGCGCGGTGGACCTCCTCAGCGCTGAGCCGGTCAAGGGCGGCACGTACACGGTGATCCTGGATCAACAGCTGGCGGGAGTATTCATACACGAGGCATTCGGCCATATTTGTGAAGCAGACTTCCTATTCCGTAACCCCCACATGCGCGAAGTGATGAAGTTGGGGCGGCGGTTCGGGGCGGACGTGCTCAACGTGGTAGACGACGGGTACATCCCTGGGGCTCGCGGGAACGCGCCGTTCGACGATGAAGGAGTCCGCCGGCAGAAAGTGTACCTGATCCGGGAAGGAGTGCTGTCAGGCCTGATGCACTCGCGGGCCACTGCCCATAAGATGGGCATGGACCCCACCGGAAACGCCCGGGCCATATCCTGGGAGCACGAGCCGATCGTGCGGATGCGTAACACGTTCATCGAGCCCGGCGAGGCGACTTTCGAGGAGATGATCAAGGACGTGGACCACGGAATATACGCCAAAGCCGCCTTCGGTGGCCAGACAATGTTCGAGCAGTTCACTTTCTCCGCCGGCTACGCCCACGAGATCCGTCATGGGGAGGTAGGGCCCATGGTGCGCGACGTGGTGCTAACGGGAAACGTCTTTCATATCTTGCAGAACATTGACATGGTCGGGCGAGACTTCGAGCTAATCGGCGGATCGGGCGGATGCGGCAAAGGTGGGCAGTCTCCCCTCCCCGTGACGGACGGAGCACCCCACGTACGGGTCCACGAGGTCACTATAGGAGGGAGGTAGCATATGGATCTGTTGAAGCGGGCGGGCGAGAAGGCAGAGGCGGCTGAGCTGTACGTCGAACACCGCGACGGCACAACCGTCACCTTCGACGGCGGCGACCTGGAGACGGTGAAGTCAGAGTCGGTAGTAGGACAAGCTCTGCGGCTAATCGTCGACGGCAAACTAGGTTTTGCCGCGACCACAGGGCGCAAGGCCGACGGGCTTCTGGAAGCAGCTCTTGTATCCGCTCAGCACGGTGATCCAGCCCCGTTCGCCTTCCCCAACAGCGGGGAGCAGGCCTCGCTGGGAGTATACGACTGTGAAGTCGCCGAGCTCGCCGATGACACGCTGATCACGTGGGGCGAGGAGGCGGTGAAGGCCATCCTCGGAGAATTCCCCGACGTACAGGTGAACGTGCACCTGGGGCGGGGAAAAATCACAGTTTCTGTAGGCAACACTTCTTCTGCACAACGCAAGGAGGAGCGCACTTATCTGATGATGGGGGTGGATGCGGAGTGGGTCCGCCACGACGACATCTACTCCGTGCACTCGTCCCAAACCGTGCGCGCGGCGAAGGAATTCGACCGTGAAGCCCTCGTTGCCGACGTTCTGCGACAGCTGCGTTGGGGGAAGGACGTCGCCCCCACCCCTACCGGAGAGCAGCGCGTTTTGTTCTTGCCCGCTGCAACTCCAGTGGTACTCCTGCCTCTAATCGTGGGGTTCTCGGGGATGTCCGTGTTCTTGGGGACCTCACCGCTCAAGGACAAGGTAGGAGAGGAAGTGTTCGACAAACGGTTCTCCCTCGTCGACGACGGGCGGATTCACCTGGGTCCCCGTTCGTCCTCGTTTGACGACGAAGGAATCCCCACAGCGCGCCTGCCCCTCGTGGAGAACGGTGTAGTTCGCGGATACTTCCACGACCTGCGGGCGGCAGCGTTGACCGGAACCGAGCCCACCGGGAACGGGTTCAAGGGGGGCCTCCTCGGGGGAGGCTTCCGCACACCTCCTTCCGCCAGCCCCCGCCACCTCGTAGTCAGCCCGGGCGACGGGGGATTGGACGATCTACTCAGGGAGATGGGCAGCGGGCTCATCGCCCAAAACGTGCTCGGCCTGGGGCAAGGGAACATCGCCTCGGGAGCTTTTTCCAACAACGTCATCGGCTACACCGTTCGCGAGGGCAAGGTGGTCGGGCGAGTGAAGAACACAATGATCGCCGGTAACGCATACGATCTCCTGAAGAAGGGGCTGCAAGATCTGGGAGGCGAGTCCGAGTGGGTGTTTGGCATGGTGCACACGCCCCCCCTCCTATTTGGCGATGTTTCCGTGGTCACCAGGTGAGGGGTTGACGTGGGTAACAGTGTTATGTTATACTCGGCAGAGGGGAGGGCCCAATGCCCAACGAGCTGGTCTCCAAGAAAGAAGTGCTACAGCTGACGGGGATCTCCTATGGACAGCTGTACCGCTGGAAACGAAAGGGCCTCATACCCGAAGCATGGTTTGTACACCGGTCCACCGTGACGGGGCAGGAGACGTTCTTCCCCAAAGAGAAGATCCTGACTCGCATCTCCCAGATCCAATCGATGAAGGAACAGAAGTCCCTGGACGAGATGGTACAGCTTCTGTCGCCCGAGGCTTCCACGGCCGGTTCCACCTGGGAGCCCCATGTCACCCTCAAAGCGGTGGGGAGGGAAGCCCAGCAGCTTCTGTGGAAGGAATCGGGATACACGTTCGCCGAGCTTGTGGCGTTGGCAGCCGGATCTGAAGCCATTCGCGCAGGGGGCAGCCGCTCTACGGCACAGCTCCTGGTGGATATCCTGCGCAGCAAAGAGGAGTATCTGCGGGACCCCGCCGGCGCGGCCGCCGTCTTGGCCGAGAAGAAGCTCGATCGCGAGGGAGTGTCCGTCTGCGTACCATTCGTTGTGCTGGCCCGGGAACCTGTCACGATCGACGGGGAATCCCGGGCCATTCACCGCGTGGACTTGGAACGCCTGGTAGAGCGCGTGAAACTGTCGCTTGGGGAGGTCCAGTGATGGCCAAACAAAACGTCACCATTTCAGGATCAGGGAAGATCGGCGGGGGAGACTACGGCAACGTACGGATCTCCGGAGCTGGAAGAGTCGATGGGGACATAACCGCAGAGGAAATAAGGATTTCCGGCTCAGGAAGGGTCATGGGCAGCGCCAAGGCGCGCGAGATCACCGTGTCCGGCTCAGGGCGGTTCACCGGGGACGTGGTGGCCGACTCCTTCCAAGGCTCGGGGGCCTGCGCTGTCGAGGGCAACATGAAGGCCGGGGAATTCCGCTGTTCGGGTTCGCAACGCATCGGTGGAGGACTCACTGCCCATTACGTGCGCTGCAGCGGCACTCTGGCCGTCGGTCGTAACGTAGAGACGGACGTGTTCACCTCTTCGGGCAAGTTCAACATCGAGGGGCTCCTCAGTGCAGACCGAGTGGAGATCCGCCTAGTGGGAGACAGCCAGGTGCGGGAGATCGGCGGAGAGAAGATAGAGGTGCGCGGTGAGTCCGGGTTCAATGTCCAACTCAGCCTTACCCGCGGGTTCCGCATGGGATTCGGTGGGGGCTCTTTGCGCGCCAAGACCATCGAGGGCGATGAGCTGTATTTGGAATCGACCCGGGCCGAGGTGGTACGGGGAGTGAACGTACGTATCGGACCCGGCTGCCGCATCGATCGCGTGGAATACTCCGAGACGCTCGAAGTCCACGAGGATGCGGAGGTCAAAGAGCAAGTAAAGTCGTAGCGTTGTGCCCCGTCCTCGGGGACACGCTCCGATGTCACAATAGCCATAGTAAGCTCTTATCTTCTGTGCGAGATGTGACTATCGCCTCACCAGACAAAATCGAGAATTCCCTGAACAATTCCTATCGCAATGCGCTCACGGTATTCCCTGTCCAGAAGCAGAGTTCGCTCCTGTGGACACGTTAGATAGCCCACCTCCACCAGGGCCGCAGGAAGATCAGTATGGCGGAGGTACAGTGGTTGCCGCAACACCCCGCGGTCAGCGGCGCCCGTCGTCGACACCACCGCCGCCTGTACCCTCTCTGCCAGCTCCCAGCTGCTCTCTCCAGGCCGCACAGCGTCGTGCACCCACGTCTCCACACCGCAGATGTTGGAGCTGTGATTCGCGTTGGCGTGGATGGAAAGGTACAGTACCGCGTCCACCTCTTCGGCCAAGCGCACGCGATCCCGAAGATCCACATAGTAGTCCCCCGATCGGGTCAGGAGCACCTGCACCCGGGGTTCGGCCTCTGCCAGGGCCAACACCCGCAGCGCCAAGTACAGGACAACGTCTTTCTCCTCGATACCGGCTACGACGGCCCCTGGGTCGTGCCCACCGTGGCCGGCGTCAATCACGACTACCACAGCACGAGGAGAAACAGGATCTCCAAGGGGAGGCCAGGGGACAGAAGACGCCACTATCAGGGCCACTAGAGCAGCGAACACGGCGACGGCCAGGACACCCAGCTTGCTCATCGCCGCAGCGTAACCGCGCTGCAACAAGGTCACCAGCCCCCTTGTCCGCGACCAAGGGGACAGGGACCTTGTGTCCCGTCGACAGAAGAGCTTCCTGGCCCCTTATCTCAAGGTGACGCCGATGATCACGCCGCGGCTTGTGTTCCACCCAAAGTAAAGTCGCGTGTTCACCGAGCCAAACCCCAGCGCCGCTCCGAACGTCGGAGTGACCTCCATATACGGATCCGGTTCTATCGCCACTGCCGGCCGTGCCGCCAGCGGATCCCATGCAGGAAGATCGACCATCTCCTGGAAAGCAAGCCCCGCGCTGAGCAGAAGGGCCACAGCGTCGTTTATATCGAGCCATCCGGCGGCAAAACCCTCCACCTTCGGGCCCCAGGCGAACGTACCTCCGGGCCCCGGCGCGTCCACATCGGGTCGCTCCGGCGGCCAACTGACCGCCACTCCCAGGCCCAGGACTTCGGTCCACACCTCTATGCCCATGGACAGCCCTTCGGGGGCGGCGACCCTCGGGTCCAATCCCACCACGAACCCCAGCCCGAGGTCTGCGTCTATGTCCACTCCTGGCGGGCGAGGCGCAGGCGGGCGAGTTCG
>PWTL01000019.1 GCA_003562845.1 Candidatus Acetothermia bacterium | reverse complement strand
TCCACGAGCAAGACGATTACCCGGCTGTGGTATTCCGACGAGGAGACGGGGAATACGGGCTCATACTTCCGCGGCGGCGTTGAGAAAGCTTCTCCGAGGAGCGAGGCGATGACGCGGGCGCTTGTCCTCTATTCGGGGAGCGTGGCTAGTGCTGTGGCTACGCGACTGGTCCAGCTATCGGAGATGCTGGACTTGCGGTTGTTGCACCTGCAGTCCCCGTTCTTCAGGGGATCGGAGGACATACGAGATGGGGCAGCGCGCATGTTCCCTAATCTGTGTGTGAAGTGTCAGACTTTGAAGAAGGACTATCTGCGCATGGCACCTACGAACGCGGGGCTCCCTTTTCCCTGCGGTGCGTGCCGGCACGTTCTGCTGGCCAAGGCTGCGCGCACAGCCCGTCGGCTGCGGGCGGACGTGGTCATCTCCGGAGAAGTCGTCGGCCGCGGCGGAATGGGCCCCGACGAGCTGCACAAGCTGGACCGTTCTGTAGGTTTGGAGGGCCGGGTGCTGCGCCCCCTTTCGGCTCGATTGCTGCCTCCGACGTTGGCCGAGGACGCAGGTTGGGTGAGCAGTGAGGCGCTGTTGGATGTGGAGTGTGGTGAGGACGGCGCGCGCAGCGAGACGATTCTCAGCGACCACGCCCGAGAGTTGGGACTCGACGGGGAGTGGAGCGATGGTGGCCGGTGCAGCCTGCGGAACGAGGCTTTTGCTGAGCGCGTCGAAGAGCTGTTGCGCGACGGTCCGTTGACGGTGAACAACCTTCAGCTGTTGGAGTTCGAGCACTACTACCATATCCCTCCCGACCTACAGGTGGCGGTGGCCACGCGGCGAACAGAACAGAGCCACTTGCAGACGCTCTTTTTGCCAAAGGACGTGCGGATGTACATCCTTGTGCCGCGTTCCCCGCTCACGTTGCTGCGGGCCGACTGGGCAGAGCGGGGCGCTGAGTCGCTGGCCGAGGCCCTTACCGCGGGTGCGCGGCTCACGTTGGAGGCCGCGGGCCTCAGTCCGTATTCGCAGACTGTGTGTTTTCGGCTGGAATGTGAGGACGAGACCCACCGGCTGAGCTTGGGCCGCCACGAGGCGCGGGATGGCCCAGAGCATGGCTTGCAAACCACTGCCGTTGGGGTATCCTTACCCCCGCTTAGTCTAGCGTCGTTTTGACCCCGAGCACGGTGTTCCTGGAGGGGGCTATGTATGTCGTTGGAGGGGATGTGGGATGCCGATTTACCGTTACAAGTGCAATCAGTGTGGGGAGGAATTCCGGGAGTTGGTAGCCATCGGTGACGGGGCGGCCGTGTGTTGTCCTGCTTGTGGCTCGTCGCAAGTGGTGCGTACGTTGTGCAGCTTCGGCGTCGTGTACAAGGGAAGTGGTTTCTACACTACGGAATACCGCCGGCGTGGCGACGAAGGCGGAGGCGGGAGCGGGGAAGCCAAGTCGGAGAAGGTCAGCTGAAAGTCCGGTGCTGGGTGTGATTGCCGGGCTTGAGTGTGTCTAGCCAGTGAGGTGAGGTTGAGTGGCGATATCGGGTGATGACATCAGGGCGATCCAGCTTAGCTTGGCTTCTCCGGAGAAGATGCTGTCGTGGTCTCGGGGAGAAGTGACCAACTCGGAGACGATCAACTACCGTACTCACAAGCCCGAACGGGGAGGGCTGTACGCGGAGGAGATCTTCGGCCCGGAGAACGACTATGAGTGTTCCTGTGGCAAGTACCGGGGCAGGAAGTATGAGGGGATAACCTGCGAGAAGTGCGGAGTGCTGGTCACCGATTCCGGAGTACGCCGGGTGAACATGGGACACATGAGGTTGGCCAGCCCTGTCGTTCATTTCTGGTATCTGAAAGGTGTAGCTAGTCCGCTTTCACGCCTGTTGGGGATCAAGAGGCGCGACCTGCGGAGAATTGCCTATTACGAGACGGAGACGGCACGGGAGGACTTGTACATAGTCACCCAATCCGCCTCGCCGAAGATCCGCGCCGGGGAGCCTCTCTACGACACCGAAGTCCGTATCCTGAGCGGGGTATTCACCTTTCAGGTGGAGAGAGCGATGCTGGTGGCGGAGGCGCCGCGGGTGACTGCGGACGAGGCCGGGGAGGTCCGTGTGGAGACTCGCCGGCTGGAGAACGGGGAGACTTTCCAAGTGGCGGCAGTGGGCCGCCACGAGTACGCAGTGGCCCCTGATGTTGAGTTCATGGTCGAGGACGGGGATGAGGTGGAGGAAGGGGAACTGCTGGCCGACCGACCGGCAGTCGAAATCTGTTCCCAAACTATGTTCGACATGCTCCGGGCCCGCTACGATGGAGTGGAGGGGCATACGGTCGAGGAGACCGTGGACAATCTTACGTACTTGGTTACGCGTTTGAGCAAGGATGTTCCCTTGCGCTTGGGGCAGTCACTGACCACCCTGGAGATGCGGGCCTACGAGCGGGCATTCCCCAGCGGTTTCGCCGCGTCCACCGGTGCCGACGGGATAAGGGGGCTCCTGGAGAGTTTGGAGCTGGACAAGCTTGCCGAGGAGCTGTGGTTGGAACTAGATCAGACAGCCAACCAGGGCGAGCGGCGGCGCATCCTCCATCGGTTGGAAGTTGTGGACCAGCTTCGCCAGTCGGAGAACAGGCCTGAGCACATGGTTCTCGAGGTCGTGCCGGTCCTGCCTCCGCACCTGCGGCCGATGATCCAGCTTGAGGGGGGGAAGTTCGCTACCACGGACCTCAACGACCTCTATCGACGCATCGTGAACCGCAACAACCGCTTGAAGAAGTTGATGGAGATGGGTGCTCCAGAGATCATCCTCCGTAACGAGCGTCGCATGCTGCAGGAGGCGGTGGACGCCCTCATCCACAACGAGAAAAAGGACAATCCCATCCGTGGCCGAGACGGTCGCCCTCTCAAGTCTTTGTCCGAGCGTATTCAGGGGAAACAAGGGCGATTGCGGCGTCACCTGCTGGGGCGGCGCGTGGACTACTCGGGGCGAGCGGTGATCGTGGTCAACCCCAAGCTCAAGCTGTCCCAGTGCGGAATACCCAAGAAGATGGCCCTGCGGCTGTTTCAACCCTTCGTCACAGCGAGGCTGGAGGACGTGCCCTTCTCCGACTACGATGAGCTGGTCAACCGGGCGATGAACGGCGAGCTGCCGGAAGTGTGGGACGTCCTGGACCAACTGATTAAGGAGTATCCTGTTCTTCTCAACCGCGCTCCCACGCTCCACCGGTTGAGCATCCAAGCCTTCGAGCCGGTGTTGGTGGACGGGGATGCAATCCAAATCCATCCTCATGTGTGTCCCTCCTACAACGCCGATTTCGACGGCGACCAGATGGCGGTTCATCTTCCGTTGTCCAAGGAGGCGGTGGGGGAGGCCCGCGAACTGATGTTGTCAGTGCGGAACATCCTCTCTCCGGCGCACGGCGATCCTCTGGCGGTGCCCACGCAGGATCAGGTGTACGGAACATATTACCTCTCTCAGATAAATCCCGAGGGCAAAGGAGCGGGGAAAGCGTTCAAGTCGGTAAACGAGGCCCGCCGCGCGTACGATCGAGGGGATCTGGAGTTGCACTCCCCGGTCAAGATCAGGCTGGACGGTGTGGTTAGGGAAACAACATTGGGAAGGGCGATCTTGAACGAGGCCCTGCCGCCGGACCTGCAGGATTACGACGCTGTCTTCGAGTCGAAGGTTGTCCGAGAGAAGATCTACGGGTGTTTCCTGAGGCACGGTTGGGAGCGTACTGCCGAGCTTCTGGACAGGCTGAAGGAGCTAGGGTTCAAGTACGCGACTGTGTCCGGGCTTACCATCTCCATCACCGACTGCGAGATTCCGCAGGAGAAGGAAGAACTCATTGCCAGGGCCCAGGAGCAGGTAGACCGAATAAATCACTTGTACCGCCGGGGACTGGCTACTGAGGAGGAGCGCTTCCTGGCCGTGATCCGTGTGTGGCGAGATACGGTGGACGCCGTGGAAAAGGTGACCATGGGGAACTTGTCCCGCAAGCCGTTCAACCCGGTGTGGGGAATCGTCGCCTCTGGAGCACGGGGGTCGTCCAGCCAGGTCAAGCAGCTGGTAGGGATGCGCGGGCCGATGTCCGATCCACAGGGCCGGATCATCGAGTGGCCGGTGAAGTCCAACTTCCGCGAAGGATTGAGTATTCTGGAGTACTTCATCTCTACGCACGGAGGGCGCAAGGGAACGGCCGACACCGCACTGCGGACGGCGGACGCCGGCTACCTGACGCGGCGTCTCGTGGACGCCTGTGTGGATGTGATCGTCCACCAGGAGGACTGTGGGACGCGTCAGGGAGAAGAGGTGGACCCGTTGTACTTCGCCAAGGGCGAGGTCATGGAGGACATCGCCCGACGCATCTATGGCCGGTTCACCGCGGACGTGATCCGAGATCCACGCACCGGGGAAGTGCTGATGGAACGTGACGAACTCATCGACCGCCAGACGGCCGAGCGGCTGGGGACCTTCCAGGTGGAGCTGGACTTGCGTGAGCCGGATGTGGCCGGCCGCATAACGTACTGCAAGTCCTTGGAGGATATTCGCAGCCCGAAAACGGGAATTACGGTCGTGCGGACGGACGAGAGTTTCACCCCGGAGATGCGAGAGGAGCTTCTGGAAGCGGGCGTGGAGCGCGTTCGTGTCCGGCCGAAGATAGTGATACGCTCTCCCACCACTTGTAGGTGTCCGGACGGGCTGTGCCAGAAGTGCTATGGGCTGGACCTTGCTTTCCATCGGCTGGTAGATCTGGGCACGGCGGTGGGGGTCATCGCCGCTCAGTCGATTGGCGAGCCGGGAACTCAGCTCACCATGCGCACGTTCCACACGGGAGGGGTCGTTGGCGTGGACATCACCCAAGGCCTGCCGCGGGCGGAAGAGCTGTTCGAGGCACGCAAGACGACCAAGGCGGCGCACGCCCCTGTCGCACCTCTGACTGGGCACGTGACGGGGGTCGAGGCGACTCGGACCGGCCGAGAGATGGTCGAGCTCGAATCGGGCTCGCGCACGGTGCGGCTTCCGGCCCTCCTGGTGCGGGTGGCTGAGGGGGACGAAGTGGAGGCGGGAAGCTTCCTGTCACTGCGCTCTCCACGGAAGGGCACGGCGTTTTTCTTCCAGGCGGACGGCCAGCGCAAGCTGGCTGTGCTGGACACTGCCGCTTTGGATAGGGTGTACGTCTTGCCCCCTGAAGCAGGGCCGGCGGTGGAGCACGGACAGACGGTGGACGAGGGATCCCCCTTAAGTCAGGAGTACCATGTGGAAGCTCCGTTGGCCGCCGCCGAAGGAACGGTGGAGCTCAAAGAGGAGAACAAGACTCGCCTGGTTGTCGTTCGCGCTGCCGACGGAAAGGCATACCGCTACGAGGCCCCTTACGGAGCCCAGATTTTGGTCGGCGACGGAGAACAGGTGGAGGCAGGGCGCAAGCTCACCACTCGTTCCCGACCGCTGGTTCTGGCCTCGGAGGCTGTGGGGACGGTCTTGGTAGGCGAAGGGTCGGTGGCGGTGGTCAGCGCTTCCAGCGCGGCACTGCTCGTCCCGATCACGCCGGATGTGGTTCCTGCTGTAGAGCATGGCGCTCCGGTGAAGGAAGGCGCGGAGCTGTTCCGGGTCAACCTCCCTCAGGGCGAGAGGGTGGTAGTGGACAAGCTGGAGGAGAAGGATGACGACGTGGTAGCCGCGCGAGTGCGCTATCGGGCTCGTGTGGAGTGTGCAGAGGCGGTTATCGTCCGTCCGGGGGAGAAACTGGAGCGGGGAGAACCGCTGTCCAAGGGAGTGATCCCGCCTTATTACCTGATGGAGGTAGCGGGTGTGCACAAGACGCGTGAGTACCTCCTCACCGAGCTGCAAAAGGTATACCGCTCGCAAGGAGTGGATATCAACGACAAGCACTTCGAGATCGTGATCCGGCAGATCCTCAACAATGTGCGCATCGCCGATCCCGGCGAGTCATCCTTCGTGCTGAACGACATCGTCCCCCTGGAGGTGTTCCAGGACGAGGTGCGAAGGTTGTCCGCGGAGAATGAGCGCATCCGGCGGGAACGGGAGGAGCTCGTGGGGGATAAGATCCTCGATCCGGTCGACCGCGGGGAGATGATTCTGGCCGAGCCGGGCGAGATTATGTCCCGGGAGCTGCTGGAGCGGTTGGTGGCGTTGGACACACGACAGGTCAGCGTGGAGCATCTGGGCGAGCCGCGAACCGTGCGCCTGGCCGAGTACAGGATTCCCCGTGGAGAGCGTGAGCTGCTCAGGATCTCCCGCGCCGCTCTGTTGCGGAAGTCGTGGCTTGCTGCTGCGTCTTTCGAGCGGACTACCAAGGTGTTGGCTGACGCCGCGCTGCGAGGGGAAGAGGACCAGCTGGAAGGGTTGAAGCCTTGTTTGATGGTGGGCAAGCGTGTCCCTGTGGGCACGGGTTATCCGCGACCTGTTGCGCCCGTTGAGGAGCTGCAGGACGAAGCTGAACCCGTGCCCGACGAGCAGACGGTGCCCGAGGAAGATTGATCGGATGCCGGTGTCGAGTATAATGCGGGCCGAGCAGGAGGTAGAATGCCGACGTTCAACCAATTGATCCGCCATGGACGAAAGCCTGTGCGCAGCAAGAGTAAAGCTGCGGCGCTCACGGGCTGTCCGCAGCGCAGGGGCGTGTGTGTGCGTGTGTTTACCCGCACGCCGAAGAAGCCCAACTCGGCGCTGCGCAAGGTAGCCCGTGTCAGGCTGAGCAACGGACGCGAGGTCACGGCGTACATTCCGGGGGAGGGCCACAACCTCCAGGAGCACTCCATTGTCCTGGTGCGTGGAGGAAGGGTGAAGGACTTGCCGGGCGTGAAGTACCATATCATCCGAGGTTCGCTCGACACAGCTGGGGTTGATGGTCGCTGTCAGAGTCGGTCGCGGTACGGGGCGAAGCGCCCCAAGGGAGGCTGACATGGCCACGGTCAACCTAGCTATTCCCGGACGTGACGTCTCCCCGGACGTGCGCCATGGGTCCAAGCTCGTGGAGAAGTTCGTCAACTACGTGATGCAGGATGGCAAGAAGAGCGTGGCTCGACGCTGTGTGTACGAAGCATTCGACCTCCTGGAGCGGCGGGGGGAAGGGCCGGCGTTGGAGACGTTTATCAAGGCTGTGCAAAGCTGCATGCCCAAGCTGGAAG
>PWTL01000120.1 GCA_003562845.1 Candidatus Acetothermia bacterium | reverse complement strand
GCGTGGCCACCACCGGGACTCCGCAGGCCATGGCCTCCAGCATGACAATCCCAAAGAGCTCATAGCGTGAGGGCATGACGAACACGTCCATCGCCCCGTAGAAGGCGGGAAGATCCTCCTGCGGCAGTACGTCCAGCCAGCGGAACCGATCGCCGAGATCCAGTTCCCCCACCACATGTTGCAGTCTTGCGTACTCCGCCTCCTCCCGCGGGTCGTCCGCCGCCCCTGCGCTGAGCGCAAAGGTGAACTCGTCCCCTGCGGACAGGAGCCGGGCTGCAGCTCGGAGGAACAGATCATATCCCTTACGCGAGTCCAACCGCCCCACGCTGGCTGCCAAGAGGGCAGCAGGAAGCCCGAACTTCCTCTTCAAAGCGGACTTGTCTTCGGGCGGGCTGAACCGCACGGTGTCCACACCCGGAGGCACAACCTCGATCTTCGCTTGGTCCACACCGTACAGCTCCGCTAAGTCCTGCCGCTCAAGCCTGGTCGAAGCCACCAGCACATCGCTCTCTTCACCCGCTGCCGTCTCCGCCCGGATGCGCCCAGTGTACTGCTCTCGCTGCTCCTGCGGAAGCGCCGACAGCTTTCTCTTGCCCAGCGAGTGAGAGGTATGAACCCATCTTCGACTGTCCTTCAGCTCACGTGCAACGTACGCGCCGTCCCAGAAATGCGAGTGCAGTACGTCCTCCCTCCCCAGGTACGGTTTTGCTTGGTCGGCGAACTCCCCCAAATAGGGCTCCAGTTCCTCCTTGGGGACGAACCGACGTGGTCCCATAGGCAACCGCCGCACACGGGCCCCAGAGCAGATGTCCTCCACCGGAGGCTTACCTTCGCCTCGATCACGGGTGAACGCAGTTACTTGCACACCCTGCTGAGCAAGGTGCAAAGCCAGATCCCGTATGTACACGCACTGTCCACCGATCTCCGGCTCGCCAATGCGCCCCAGCGGGTCGCCGTGCGGTGTGAACATCGCCACCCTGAGCTCAGGCAAAAAGCACCTCCACCCCCGCTTCCCGAAGCTCCGCCACCACGTCATGATCGGCCCGGTCATCAGTTATCACCGTGTCCACGTCCGCCAATGAGGTCACGTTGACGAAACTATCCAGCCCCAGTTTGGAGGAGTCAGCCAACACCACAGTGCGGCCTCCCGCCCGTGCCACGCACCTCTTCACTCCCGCCTCCGGCATGTTGTTGACGGACACCCCCCGCAGTGATATGCCGTTCACACCGAGGAAAGAGATGTCCGCGGTCATCCTGTCCAGGAACCACTCCGCCGGCGCTCCCACAAAGCACAATCCGGGCTCATAGAGCATGCCTCCCACCACGATGAGCTCCACCTGCGGGGAGTTGACGAGCTCGTTGAGCAGATAAACAGAATTCGTGACCACAGTGACGGCCCTATCACGACTCCGCAGCTGCCGGGCCAGAAGCAGCGTGGTACTGCCCGCATCCAGAAGCCCCTTGTCTCCGTCCTCAGGGAGCCGCGCCGCCACCTGAGCAATGGCCATCTTCGCCTCCAGGTTGACGCTGCTCTGCTCCTGAAAAGCCGGAGCGAAGCGGGCGACTTGCGCCGCCACTGCTCCGCCGTGGTTACGCTTGAGAATTCTCTGCTGCTCGAGGGCTTCGAGATCAGATCGAATGGTCACAGGAGAGACGCCAAACTCGTCGCTCAGCTGGGCCACAGTGGCTCCGCCTTGGGCCAAGACGGTCATCGCGATGCGGTGCCTTCTTTCATCTACCAGCATATGCTTACGCTCGCCAGCGCTTCTCTTACATATGATAACGTTTAGGGCCCGTCGCCGTCAACCTGCCTCCCTTGGCCACGCCAGACACAACCATTCACAGCCGCAGCGGCTCCCCTACAACGCCACAGTATTCGCCGATTCAGCTCCGGACGAAGAGCATAAGGACTCACCGCCGAGGACGCAGAGGTCAGAAGCTACAGTCTTCTCAGTACACCCAGCCGAACTCCAGGCCTATGCGGGTTAGTATCTCCACTCGGTCCCGCTGCCCCGCGCACGCAGGCGGCGGGCTGGCCGCGCCGATAAGAGACACAATCGCTCCCATGCCCGTCAACAGTCCTCCGAGCGGGCCGTGCCCCGCCCACATCAGGTACTGCCCCCCGGCGATGAACAGGAGCCCGCCGCCGATGAGGCCCCTCCGCGTAAGGCGACAGCCATCCAAGCTCCGACGAGCATCCATCATGGCCCGCTCCCATTCTTCATAAGACACAGGCAGTGCCTGGCCCCGACGCGGAGAGAAGGTCACTTCCTCGACCCAGGCCAGAGGATAGATCACCACAGTTCCGGGGGCCGTGCGGAACTTCACGTGCTCAGAGGTAAGCCCCTCCAAGGTCCCCCCCACTACACGCCCGTCCCGAAGACGCAGCTCGTCGGCGCAGCCCACACCGAAGGCCAAGCCCACCACAAGAAGCACCCAGATACTTTTGCTCAACCATGCACTCATCATCTCAGCCCTCCTGCCACAAGTTGACGGTAGCGTTCTAGGGCGACTGTAGACAACAAGAAGGCGTGTGCGACGAGCACGTGCTCCCTGAACCAGCGGCGTTGGATCCAACCTGCGGTGCCCAGTGTCCATCGTTGTCGGGCAGCCGCCTGAGGAGCACAATAGGCAATTCGCAGTTCCCGGGGTGAGAGTCGTGCGCACGGCAGTTGTGGTTTTGCTTGTTCTACTCGTGGCACTTCCTGCATTGGCAGAGGGGCCGGTGGCCGTGGTGAACGGCGAGGAGATCTCGCGGGAGACGCTGTACCAAGTGACGAATTGGTCGAACATCATGTTCACCATCTACCGGCAATTCCCGCGATTTGCCCAAGCTCTGCTCACCACCGAAGAGGGAAAAGCAGTGCAGCGCCGCTACGAGGAGGACATGCTGGAAAGGCTCATCCTGCACACCCTCAAGCTGCAGGAGGCCCGCAAGCGGGCGCTGACTCCCGCCGAGGAGCAACTCCAAGCTGAGGTGGACAGAATCGTCGCCGACATCGCCGACCGCAACCAACTGACCCCCGCCCAGTTGCTGGAGGTGTTGACCCAGCAGGGACGCACGTTGGAGGAGTTCCGCCAGGAGATCTCGGTGTGGGCCCGAGAGGAACTGCTGCTGGCTGCCCTCTACGACGAGGTCACCGGCCATGTGGCAGTGGATGAGACAGACATCGCCGGCTACTACGAGGATCATGAAGACCTATACTATGACGCCGAAGGCAACCTGCGGCCCCTGCAAGAGGTACGCGAGGAGATAGAGCGCGCCTTGTTGGACGTAAAGCGCAGGGAGGCATGGCAAGCGTGGCTCGAGCAGCTGCGAGAAGAAGCGGAAGTGACCATCAACCTGTAAGAAAACCGTCCGCCGGTCAACGCCTCAGTCCGGCACACGCACCCGCAGCACGCCTCCCAGGGCCCGGGCCAGCTCCACCCAGCGCCCGCCCGCGGAGTCCCCTGCCGCGGCCGCAGCGGCCCGCTCGGGATAGTACCCCGTGAGAAGCTCATAGCAAACGTTCTGCGCGTTGTGGAGGTCAACAGGCAGAGCAAGCTCCTGGACTGCGGCAGCCGCAGAGTAGAACCTCTCCAATGCTCGCGGGTCCGGGCCCTGCTCCTTGCTGTGGGCCGCCGCCCGCTCCAACGCTTTCTCCATGGCGTACCCCAAACCCGCTTCGTCCAATTGCAGTTCCCACTCGCGCGCCTTGGTCCATAGCTCTCGCAGCTTGCTCACAGGAAGCTCCTCGGAAGAGAGCAGTCGCCGGAGCTGCGTCTCAAAGGAGAGCTCCGCCACCGCCCGCAGGGCCTTGGGCAAGGGCACGTTTCCCTCCACCAGAAACTGCATCAAGGGGGCGTGCTGCTGAAAGAGGCGCTGAAAGTGACTCTCCAAGTCCTCCATCGTAGCCTCCAAGACACTGTTCACAACACGCCGGCGCTCGTCCCTGAACAACGAGGCCAGCGAGTACCTCAGTCCGCCGAAGTGTTCCTCCAACAGGCGCATCGTCTCCGGTATGTCTGCCCGGCTGAACGCTGCCCCCGCAGCCTGAAGCAGCTGTTCATCTTCTCCCGAGCCCTCTGCCACGCCGGCGACCACGTTGTGGCCCCCAAGGTGCATCACCACGTAGCCTAGCTGGGCCGCCTCCCTCGTGAGCTCTGACGCCACCTGCACTCGGCCCATGTCCAATGTCATCGTCCCCGAGCGCCACCGTTGCCGCGCCTCGTCTCGCACTGTGTAGCAGAACACTCTGTCCGGGCCTCGCTCAGGGCTGAACACCGAGCTAACCGCGTAATGTGCGCCCACTCTAGGGAGGTCTACCCGACCAGGAAGCACCTGCCTACGGTAGATCGACCGCCCGTCTCCTGCCCGGGAGTCGTTGCTCTGTGCCTCCGCCAAAGCCGCCTCGAACCGGTCCTCGAGGCCATCGGCGAACAACTCTTGCGCCAGCTGCGCCGCGCGGCCCGCATAGCGCATCACCTGCACCGTCTCCAGGCCCGCCAGGTCGTCGAAGAACCAACCGCAGCTTGTGTACATGAGCATCGCGTGCCGCTGCATCTCCAGCAGCTTGAGCGCCGTGGTGACCTCCTCCGAACCCAACTCGTGCGCGCTGTGTTCGCTCACAAAGCGACGCAGGGACGCCTGACTTCGGTCGAGGACCACATGGATGTAGTCGTCGCGCGCCGCCCACGGATCGACAAGCAGCTCCCTTCCTCTCTCCTCGTACCCCGCGTCGAGCTCCGTCCGGAGTTGATCCAGAGCTCTACGGAGCGGGGCTCGCCAAGCTTGACTCCACTCCGGGTGCGCCCCGCTGTTACAGCCGCAGTCGGCCCGCCACCTCTCCACACCGTGAGCGCAGCTCCAGGAACTCCCCTCCACAAGCTCCACCTCGTGTGTCGGAGGGGGCCGTTCCAGGAACTCGCCGTAGTTGACGATCTCCACCCCCGACGAAGCGAGGCGCTGCAGGGCGTAGGCCAGTGCCATATCCCCGTGACGGTGGTGATGACCGTACGTCTCGCCATCGGTGGCCACGCTCACCAGTTGCGGGCGCCCCCGCGCGCGGTCGAACGCGCTCAGCATCCTTTGGGCCACACTGTCCCCACGAACGAGCAGGTTCTCAAACGACACTGCACGAGAAATGGGGGCATCGTAGAAGAACACAGCAACGCTGCGCCCGGAAGGAAGGCGGACCAAGTACGGCCTGGTGGAGTCTACCTGTTCCTCCCCCACGTCCGCCCACTGCCCCCCGTCCAACGGGCGTGTGCGTGCCGCTTGGTGGGGGGCCAGAATGGTGAACTGCAATCCCAGCTCGGCCAACGCCTCCAGGGACCTGGTGTCCACGGCCGTTTCCGGGAGCCACATCCCCTCCGGATCACGGCCGAACCGGCACCGGAAACCTTCGATACCCCATAGGATCTGCGTGCGCACGTCACGCGGCCAGGCCAGGGGGAGGATCATGTGGCTGTACCCTTGCGCCAGCGCGTTTCCATGGCCGGAAAGGCGGCGCACACTCTCCTGATCGGCCTCGCGGATTTTCTCGTACACGGTGGGCGCATGATGCTCCAGCCAAGAGAGAAGTGTGGGGCCGAAGTTGAAGCTCATCGAGGCGTAGTTGTTGACGATGCTCCGGATGCGCCCCTCGGCGTCGAGTATTCGAGAGGCGCTGTTGGGCGAGTAACACTCCGCGGTTATACGTTCGTTCCAGTCGTGGTACGGGTGCGCCGAGTCCTCGAGTTCCACTTCCTCCAGCCACGGGTTCTCCCGCGGCGGCTGGTAGAAGTGCCCGTGGACACAGACGTAGCGGCTCATGACTCCTCGGGCTTGAGGAACAACACCGCCAACGGAGGGAGGGTGAGCTGCAAGCGGTACGGTTGACCGTGTAGTGGCTCCTCCACTGCCGCCAGCCGCCCCCCGTTGCCCGCACCTCCTCCTCCGTACTCCTCCGCGTCGCTGTTTAGAAGCTCCCGCCAGGGGCCGCCGTGCGGCACTCCCAGCACATAGTCCCCCCGGACGATCGGCGCGAAGTTACACGCCACAGCTACTACCTCCCCTTCTACCGCTCCCCGCCGGAGGAAGCTGATCACGCTGGACGCATCGTCGCTGTAGTCTATCCACTCAAAGCCAGCGGGCTCGAAGTCGCACTCGTGCAGAGCCCTCTCAGCCCGCATAACCGCGTTCAAATCCCGGACCCACCTCTGGATCCCGCGGTGCTCAGGCTGGGTGCACACATGCCAATCCAGTCTGCTGTCGTGGTCCCATTCCCGCGTCTGCCCGAATTCTCCTCCCATGAACAGGAGTTTCTTCCCCGGCTGGGCATACATATAGCCCAGTAGGAGGCGCAGGTTGGCGCGTCGCTGCCAATAATCGCCGGGCATCTTCTCGATGAGCGCGCCTTTGCCGTGCACGACCTCATCATGGGACAGCGGGAGCACGAAATTCTCCTGGAAAGCGTACGCCAGGCGGAAGGTAAGCATATGGTGATGGAACCGCCGATGCACTGGATCATGGGCCATGTAGGTCAGCATGTCATGCATCCAGCCCATGTCCCACTTCATCCCGAACCCCAAGCCTCCGACTTGCACCGGGCGCGACACTTGCGGCCAGGCCGTTGACTCCTCGGCCACCGTCTGCACGTCCGGATGGTGCGCGTACACCTCGCGGTTGAGCCTGCGCAAGAAAGACATGGCTTCCAGGTTTTCGTTACCCCCGTACCGATTGGGAATCCACTCCCCGGCCTTCCGCGAGTAGTCCAAATAGAGCATGGACGACACCGCGTCCACCCGCAGCCCGTCTACGTGATATCGGTCCAACCAGAACATCGCGCTGGAAAGGAGGAAGCTGCGCACCTCACCTCGGCCATAGTTGAAGATGAGGCTGTCCCAGTCGGGATGATGTCCCAAGCGTGGATCCGCGTGTTCGTAAAGGTGCGTGCCGTCGAAGAAGCCAAGGCCGTGCTCGTCGTCCGGGAAGTGTGAGGGGACCCAGTCTACAATGACACCTATTCCGTGCTGGTGGAGGGTGTCTACTAGGGACATAAACTCCTGCGGTGTTCCGTAACGACTGGTGGGGGCGAAGTAGCCTGTGGCCTGATACCCCCAGGAGCCGTAGAAGGGGTGTTCCATCACCGGCAGCAGTTCCACGTGGGTGAACCCCAGCCGCCGTGCGTACTCAGCCAGCAGGGGCGCCGCTTCTCCGTACGAAAGGAATCTCCCTCCCTCTTTGGGGACCCGCATCCACGATCCCAGGTGCACCTCATAGATGGACCACGGCGCGTCCAAGGCATTCCTCTGTACACGCTCGGCCATCCACTCTTCGTCGTTCCAGTCGTGGACGAGTTCGCTCACAACAGAAGCCGTGCCGGGAGGAACCTCATGCTGAAAGCCCACTGGATCCGCCTTGTGCACACGGTAGTGACCGTGCCGAGAGCGGATGTGGTACTTGTACAGTGCTCCCGGCCCAATCCCAGGCACGAACGCTTCCCACACTCCGGAATCTCCTCGCGAGGCCAACGGGTGTGCACTTTCGTCCCAGTGGTTGAAGTCCCCCACAACACTCACCCCCGCTGCGTTCGGAGCCCACACAGCGAACTGAGTTCCTTTCTCTCCCCCCCAACAGACAGGGTGTGCCCCCAGGACCCTGTACAACCGCACATGACTTCCCTCGTTGAACAGGTACAGGTCATCGGGGCTCAGCAGAGAGCGCCCGGGCCTTCCCCGGCCGGCTGGCGACTTTCGCTGTTTCATGTTGGCGGCCACTATAGTATCCCAAACCCGCCGACCGCAAAGTAGCGGCCGTTGGCCTCTCCCCGGGCGGCAGGTACCATTCTGTGTCGGGGTACCATCCGCCAACATGAGAGGAGGACATGGTGTGAACAAGCTGGACTTCGTGCTCGGCCTGCATTGTCATCAGCCGGTGGGGAACTTCCCCGAAGTCATAGAGAAAGCCTACCAGGATGCGTACCTCCCCTTCATCGACGTCCTCGAGCAGTACCCGCAGGTGAAGGCAGTGCTCCACTACACGGGCCCCCTATGGGAGTATTTCCTTCGGGAACACACCTCCTTCGTCGCCCGCCTGCGCTCCCTCGCCTGTTCGGGGCGGGTGGAGCTCTTGGGAGGGGGATTCTACGAACCCATCCTTACCGTCATCCCTCCGGAGGATGCCGTCGCACAGCTGAACCTCATGCGAGAGTGCCTACAGCGGCACACAGGGCAGTCCCCCCACGGAGTGTGGCTGGCAGAGAGAGTGTGGGAACCTCATCTCCCTTCTCTCCTCGCCCGGTGTGGCGTGCGGTACCTTGCTCTGGACGACACCCACTTCCACAGAGCGGGCGTACCTGGAACAGCCCTGACCGGCCCGTACATCACCGAAGACCAGGGGCACCCTGTACGGGTGTTCCCCATCGATACCACAATCCGCTACTTGATCCCTTTCAAGTCTGTTCCCCAGGTGATCGAGCATTTCCGGAGCCAAGCCCACCGCGGAGGCCACCCGCTGCTGACGCTTGTAGATGACGGCGAGAAATTCGGCATCTGGCCACACACCAAGGCTTGGGTCTACGAGGGAGGTTGGCTTGAACGCTTCTTGCACGCTCTTTCCGAGAACAGTGACTGGCTGCGCACCATCACGCTGCGAGAAGCTTACGAGACACGCGAACCCCGCGGACGGGTGTACCTCCCCACGACCTCCTACTTCGAACTCGGCCAGTGGGCCCTGCCCTGGGGAGCCCAGCACAAGGTCGACGAGCTGAAGGAGCTCCTGGGGGCACGCGCCGGGGAGTTCGAAGCCCTCATCTCCGGAGGACAGTGGAGAGAATTCCTGGCCAAGTACCCTGAGGCCAACTACATGCACAAGAGGATGCTCGAGCTGAGCAGGGCCGTGCGCTCCATTCCTAATACCTCACCGCTCAAAGGGGAAGCTCAGCGCCACATCCTGCAAACACAGAGCAACGACGCCTACTGGCACGGTCTGTTCGGCGGGGTGTACCTCCCTCATCTGCGCGACGCAGTGTGGCATCACCTCCTGTCCTGTGAGTCGCTGATAGAAGGAGAGGTGCGACCCGTGCCCGTCGAGGAAGTGGATATCGACGTGGACGGCCACGCGGAGATCGTCCTCCGCAGTCCCACGTGGACAGCGGTGCTCGCCCCGCGCCGCGGGGGAACTCTTGTGGAGCTATCCCACAAGGGGCTACCGTTCAACTTTCTGAACACGATCGCCCGAAGGCCGGAAGGTTATCATGCTCGGGTGCGAGAGGCGGCCACGGAGACCGCCGGCAGTGCCAAGAGCATCCACGAGTTGGCGGTAGCCAAACAGCCCGGTCTGGAGCACTTTCTTCTCTATGATGAGCATCCGCGGGGAGCGTTGGTCGAACACCTGCTCTCCCCGGCGGCTACATGGGAGGACCTCGCCGCGGGACGGCCGGCCCACGTGGCCCAGCTGGCCGGGAAACCGTACACGGTGGACCGGCCCCGCCCCGACAAGCCGCGCCTCCGGCTGTGGCGCCGCGAGGAGCTGCCGGAGGGGCTTCTGACGATCAGCAAGTCCATCTCCTTGTGTGGGTCCAGCGATGCGCTGGAAGCGCACTGGGAGGTCACTAACCACCACGACTGTTCCACTAGGTTGAGGTTGGGAGCGGAGCTGAACCTGGCGCTTCTCGCAGGAGACGCTCGGGATAGATATCTGGACATCCCCGGACGCAAACTGCGGGATCCCAAACTAGCCAGCGCCGGAGAGGAGCTCGACGTCCGGAATCTGCGTTGCGTGAACGAGTGGGATGGGTGGACATTGCTGCTGGAGGTGTCTCCGGAGGCTACCTTGTGGCGGTATCCGGTACACACTGTGAACAACTCCGAGGCCGGATTCGAGCTCGTGTATCAAGCGACGTGCCTCGTCTGGGTGTGGGAGGCCGAGATCTCCCCGGGGGGGAAATGGAGCGGACACTTGCGCATGAGTGTTCGGCGACCCAGTTGACCACAGGGCCTCGCTCGTTAGGCTGTGTGGAGAAGCCAGCCGAGTTCCCCCGGGGGTGGAACATGCGGAGTGTGTTGACGTTTATCTTGGCCGGAGGCCGTGGTGCACGGTTGCAGCCCTTGACAAGAGAGCGCGCCAAACCGGCGGTGCCGTTCGGCGGCATTTACCGCATCATCGATTTCACGCTGAGCAACTGCCTGCACTCGGGCCTGCGGCAAATCTATGTTCTCACCCAGTACAAGTCGCTTTCTCTCGAACGGCATATCGCTATGGGCTGGGGCATGTTCAACCCCGCCGTAGGTGAGTTCATCACCCCCGTACCCCCGCAGCAACGCATCACAGAGCGCTGGTACCTGGGAACAGCGGATGCCATCCACCAAAACTGGTACTCGGTGGAACGATTTTCACTGAACCAGCCTCCGCTGGACGCAGTTCTCATACTGGCCGGCGACCACGTTTACAAGATGGACTACCGGGAGATGGTGTCCTTCCATCGGGACAAAGCAGCCGACCTCACCGTGGGCGTGTTGCGGGTGCCCCTGGCGGAAGCAGCAGGACAGCTCGGCGTGCTCGCGGCCGGTCCGAAACTCGACATCAAGTGGTTCGACGAGAAACCCCTAGAGCCAGTGGCTGCGCCCGACGATCCACATACGTGCCTTGCGTCCATGGGGATCTACGTGTTCCGACCGGAAGTGCTGAGGCAATGCCTGGTGCAAGACGCCCAAGACCCTTCCTCCAGCCACGATTTCGGACGGGACATCATCAACCGCATGGTGGGCCGTTGGCGCGTGGTGGCCTTTCCCTTCGAGCTGGGAAACCGCAACGACACTCCCTATTGGCGCGACGTGGGCACCCTGGACGCCTACTGGGAGGCCCACATGGACCTGGTTTCGGTAGTCCCCCAGTTCAACTTGTACGATAGGCAGTGGCCCATCCATACATACTATCAGCCCTGGCCGGCTGCCAAGACCGTGCACGAGGACCCAGAGCGCACGGGGACAGCCGTGAATTCCTTGCTCTCCCCTGGGTGCATCATCTCCGGAGGGCGCGTAGTGCGCTCAGTTCTGTCCCCCGGCGTGCACGTCCACAGCCAGGCCCTGGTGGAGGACTCAGTGCTGCTGGACCGAGTGGATATCGGCCGCGGAGCCAAGGTGCGCAAGGCCATTGTGGACAAGGGAACGGTGGTGGGGGAGAACGTGGAGATCGGCTATTCCGCCGCAGCCGATGCCCGGCTGTTCACCGTCAGCCCAGGCGGGGTGGTGGCCGTGGCCAAAGAGGAGAAGGTGACGCCGTGTCAGAGCTGAGCCGGGAGCCGATCATGGAGCGTTGGGTGATCGTCGCGCCCGAGCGGGCGAAACGGCCCTCAGACTACCGTAGTACAGAGGATGGTGCCGAGGGGATTCACCCTGCTGACTGCCCGTTCTGCCCTGGAAACGAACACATGCCTCCCGGAGAGGAGACACGTTACCTGCGGGGGGTTGGGGAGACCGCGTCCGCAGAGTGACTTGCTGCAGCCCGTGCCAGGACGGCCGGGCCGCACAGGCAAGAAAGGGAGAGAGGAGTATGCACAAGGAGAAGACCATCGGTGTATTGACAGGAGGAGGGGATTCGCCCGGCATCAATGCCGCCCTGCGAGCCATTGTGCGCCGGGCTCTTGCGGAGCCAGCGCAGGTCATCGCGTTCACAGACGGATGGCGCGGCTTGGTTGAAGACGAGGGAAGGCCCTTGCGTCTGACCGACGTCTCCGGCATTCTACACGTGGGAGGCACCGTTCTGGGAACGTCGCGCACCAACCCCTTCCGCAAGGTGACCAGAGACGGCGAAGTACATTGGGAGCCAACAGAGAAGGTGCAAGCGATCAAGGAGACGTGGCAACGTCGCGGGCTGGACGCTTTGATATCCATCGGCGGCGATGACACGCTGGGAGTGGCCCATCGTTTGTCCGCCTACGGGTTGCCGATGGTCGGGATCCCTCAGACCATCGACAACGACATCGCCGGCACTGACTACTCTATCGGTTTCCACTCAGCGTTGGTCACAGTGACCGACGCCTTGGACAAACTCCACACGACGGCACACGCCCATCACCGGCTGCTGGTCTTGGAGGTAATGGGTCGCGACTCCGGTTGGATAGCGCTGCTCGGGGGGATGGCCGGAGGGGCGGACGTCCTTTTGGTGCCTGAGTCCGAATTCTCGGTGGACACCGTGGAGGAACAGATCCGACAGCGCCTGGAGCAAGGAAAACGGTTCTCCATAATAGTAGTTGCCGAAGGGGCTACCCCAAAGGAACTGGAGGGCCGCCAGGTGACGCGGGGAGAGGTTGACGCTTTCGGCCATGTACAGCTCGGAGGAATCGGCTACTGGCTGGCAGACCAGCTGAAAGCGCGGGGAAATCTGGAGATGACCCCACGGGTGACCGTGCTCGCCTATCTACAACGGGGCGGAATTGCCGCGCCGTTCGACCGCCTCCTGGCCACCCGCTTTGGGGTGGCCGCCGTGGAGTTCGCCCTGGACGGGCAGACAGATGTGATGACCGGACTGCAGGGGACCCAAGTGGTCCCCGTCCCGCTGGGCAGCGCGCTGGCCGGAACTCCCAAACCGTTGGATCCTGAACTCGTACGCGTGGCCAAGAGCATCGGCCTGTCCTGAGGAGGATGAGCCACATGAGACAGCGTGTGTTGTTGCTGGTGGTGGCGCTGGGGTTGGGACTGGCCGCCCCGGCGGCCCTGCCTGCCGCGGACGACTTCGCCCTACTAGACGAGGTCTACCAGCTGATCCTCAACTACTACTTCCGCGCCGCTGAGGTGGAGACCGAGGACCTCGTGCGCGGTGCGTTGCGGGGGATGATCGAGGCGCTGGACGATCCCTACTCAGAGTTCATGACCCCCGAGGAGTACGAGCAGTTCGAGAGCGCCCTGCGGGGGGAGTTCAGCGGTGTGGGAATGGAAATCGGGATCCGCGACGGCAAGGTCCTCGTCATCTCCCCGTTGCCCGACACCCCGGCCGAACGCGCCGGCGTGCGTCCCGGCGACCGAATCCTGAAGGTGGACGGGGAATCGATAGACGGATGGCGATTGGACCAAGTCTCCTCCGCCATCCGCGGCGAGGAAGGCACCGAGGTCACGTTGACCCTGGAACGCGATCACGGAGAGCGTGAGGACGTGATCATCGAAAGAGCGATCATTCGCCTGGAACCAGTTCGCAGCACAATTCTGGAACAGGCCCCCGTAGCGCACGTGCGGGTGCTGCGTATGGACGAGCGCACCGCGCAGGAACTGGGCAACGCCTTGTTCTCCTTGCCCCTGGATGAGCTGGACGGCATCGTGCTCGACCTCCGACGTAATCCCGGCGGGTACCTGCGGGCGGCGGTGGAAGCGGCCGGCTACTTCCTGGACCGCGGAGAGACCGTCCTCACCACGGTCGGCCCTGCGTACGGGGAACGGAGGTACTGGTCGCGCGGAGGAAACATCCCCGACATCCCCCTGGTAGTGCTTGTCGACGAAGGCACAGCCTCGGCAGCCGAGATCCTCGCCGGAGCACTTCAGGACCATGGGGCAGCAGTTCTAATAGGACGACCCACCTTCGGTAAGGGGATCATCCAGGAACTGGTGACTCAGCTTCCGGACGGCTCGGTGATCAAGTTGACGACGCAGCAGTACTTCACCCCAGACGGGCATCCCGTGCACGATGTGGGGCTAACTCCCGACATCGTAGTGGAGTGGGATCCCGAGGACGAGGAAGATCCGGACCTGGAAGCGGCGTTGGAGTGGATCAGAGAGCGCGTCCCTTCCCCCGTCGGAGCACCATAGGGAAGCAGCCTATGCGGGCGGCAGTGCTCGGTGGGGGCAGCTGGGGTACGGCGTTCGCGCGCCTCTTGGCAACGGCGGGGCACGTGACCGTGTTGTGGACACGCCGCGAGGCAGCGGCCAGGCAACTGCGTACTTCGCAGGAGAACGTCGATTACCTGCCCGGGGTCACGCTGCCCGCTGAGCTCCGGGTGACCCACTCCCTCCCTCAGGCCCTGTGCAACGCCGAAACTTTGTTCTTGGCCGTCCCCAGTTTTGCCATGCGTGCTGTAGCCCGCAGCTGTCGAGCGCATCTGCCCGCCGACCTCCCCCTTGTACACCTGGCCAAAGGACTCGATCCCCAGTCCGGCCTGCGCATGTCAGAAGTGCTCGCGCAAGAACTCCCTGGGCACCCCCTGTTCGCCCTCTCCGGACCGTCCCATGCCGAGGAGGTCGCCCGCGACCAACCAACAGCGGTGGTGCTGGCTGGAACTCCGTCGAGCACGGGGGAGTCACTGCAGCGAGAGCTCATGGCCCAGCGCTTTCGCGTGTACCTGTCAGACGACCTTCTGGGGGTGGAGTACTGCAGCGTGGTGAAGAACGTACTGGCAGTGGGGACGGGGATCTCCGACGGCCTGGGGCACGGCGACAATGCCCGGGCGGCGCTGATTGCTCGCGGCCTTGCCGAGATGGCCCGTTTCGGCCGCGCCATGGGAGCGAGGGCGGAGACATTCTACGGCCTTGCCGGGCTGGGAGACTTGGTGGTCACCGCCACCAGCGATCTCTCCCGCAACCGCCGCGTGGGCATCCGGCTGGGCCGCGGCGAGAGCGCAAGCGACATTGTGGCCAGCATGCACATGGTAGCCGAGGGACTGCATGCCGTGGTCACGCTGTGGGCTCTCGCCCGGGAACATGGGGTGGACATGCCCATTACCGAGGCCGTGTACCGGATCGTGCACCTCGGGGAGCCCCCCGCGCGGCAGATACCGGCGCTCATGCAGCGCCCCCCCAAGTGGGAGTAGGAAGGGGACAGGAGGTAGCTTCGCCTGCCGAAGGAGTTGCCTGTCCCCTTCACTCTGGTACCATCCCCCCGGAGGTGGTGTCGGTGCGCCTTGAGAGCACACTGTCCCGCACAATGGAGGAGTTGAACCCGGTTGACGGGACGGTGCGCATGTACGTGTGCGGCCCCACCGTGTACGACCGGTTTCACATCGGCAACGCGCGTCCGTTCTTGGTCTTCGACGCACTGCGTCGCTACCTGGAATCCCGAGGGCTGACAGTGGTGTACGTACAGAACATCACGGACATCGAGGACAAGATCATCGCCCGGGCCAAGGAGGAGGGGCGCACCCCGGAGGAGGTGGCATCCTCGTACACCGAGAAGTACTTTCAGGACGCCGCGGCCCTGGGGGTCAAGCCGCCGACTCACTCCCCCCGGGCCACCGAGTACGTCCCACAGATGATCGAGATAATCCGGTCCTTGGTGGACAAAGGACACGCCTACGTTGTAGACGGCGACGTCTACTTCTCCGTGGCCAGCGCCCCCGAATACGGAAAGCTCTCCGGGCGTGATCTGGAGGAGCTGGAGTCCGGCGCCCGTATCGCCATAAGCGAACGCAAGCGCGACCCCCTCGATTTCGCCCTGTGGAAGGCATCCAAACCAGGGGAGCCCCGCTGGCCCTCCCCCTGGGGAGACGGGCGCCCGGGTTGGCACACAGAATGTGTGGCCATGGTCCAGGATCTACTCGGAGACACGGCCGACATCCACGCCGGCGGGTACGATCTTGTGTTCCCCCACCACGAGAATGAGCTCGCACAGGCTGAATCCCTCACCGGGAAGCCCCTGGCCCGCATCTGGCTACACAACGGCCTGCTCACGGTGCAAGGCCAACGGATGGGGAAGTCGCTGGGGAACTTCGAGTATGCCTACACAGTCGTGGAGCGGCACGGCACCGAGCCCATCCGCTACTTCTACCTCTCCCGCGACTGGCGCAAACCACTCGATTTCTCCCACGAAGGAGTACAGGAGGCCGGCCGCGCCGTGCAACGAGTGTACAGCCTGCTGTGGGAGGCGGAGAGCTTCCCCGACGAACCGCCCGCAAGCGAAGAGTTCCTCGTCCGGCTGGGAGAGCTGGAAAGTCGCTTTCACGAGGCGCTGGAGGAGGACTTCAACACGGCGGGCGCGTTGGGAGTCCTGCAGGAAGCAGTGGGGGAGGCACACCGGCATCGTTCGGCAGCAGGTGATCCCGGAGGGGTGCGGGCCGCCGCCACCCTGGTGCGGCGCCTTGCCGAGCCATTGGGCCTCTTTCAAGAGTCCCGTCCCGGCGCTGAAGGGCTCGCTGAAGAACTGATCGACCTGCTGGTCGAGCTGCGAGGGACGCTGCGCGAGCAGCGTATGTTTCCCTTAGCCGACCACCTCCGCGATCGCCTGGCCAAGCTGGGAGTCGAGCTCCGCGACGGCCCCCAGGGGACAGTGTGGAGCGTGTCCCGGGAGAGCCGAGAGGCCGGGGGCTCCCCTCAGTCGGGCCCCGCCTGAGGCAGAAGCTCCCTATCGGGGAACCGCGCCAGGACCTCGCCCCACTGGATTAGTGGCAGGCGTGCCCCCGCCTGCAGGCTTTCCGGGAGCTTCTCCCCCATAACCACGCCCAGTGGGGTCCCCACATCCACTTCGCGTTTCTCCACAAGGGCCAAGCCCACCTGTCCGTCGGGGACCACAGCACAACTCGTCACTCTCCCGGCGATCTTCCCCGATCGCTCCACCACCAGGGCCCCCGCGCGGACCGGGCGCCCCCCCGCAGGAAGAGCAAACCTGACGACCTCCCGTCTCCACGACTGCAAGGCGCGGAGATAGGCTTCACGCCCGACGAAAAAAGGTTTGTGCAGCTTGACGTACGGAGCGAACCCCGCCTCATGGGGCATGATCCCATGCCCCCCTGCCAGCTCGTGTCCGTGCAAGGGAAGCCCCGCCTCAGTGCGCAGAGAATCACGCGCGGCAAGGCCACAAGGCAGCACTCCGTGCTCTCCTCCAGCCTCGAGGATCGTCTGCCACAGCTCCTCCGCGGACACCGGCGGAACGCAGAGCTCGTAACCGAGCTCCTCGCCCGTGTACCCTGTTCGCGAACATATCACGTCCACACCGCACAGCGAGAGCTCCAGAAACTCCGTCCGCCGCAGGGCGCGCAGTCGCGCCTTGCCCCCACTCCCCAGCAACGCGGACAGAACTCCGCGCGAAGCGGGCCCCTGGAGCGCCAGGTTCACCAACCCCTCTTCCCCGCCTAGGGCCTTCAGGTCTCGCAAGGTAACCGGACCGTCGGGCGAAACCCACGGCCGGTCAGGGTCCAACAGAGGCTGCCCTACGTTGACCGTTGTCAGCCAGTCCCAATCTGCGGACTCATTGGCGGCGTTGACCACCACGAGGAAGCTATTCCCACTCCGGCGGTACACCATCACGTCGTCGATCACTGCCCCCTCCGGGGACAGGAGGAACGCATAGTGTGATTGTCCGGGATGCAGCCAGCCAGCGTAATTACTCGTCACCACGTTGAGGAAGCTCTCAGCGTAGCGGCCGGAGACCTCCACTACTCCCATATGCGCAAGGTCAAACAGCCCCGCCGCCGTGCGCACGGCCTGGTGCTCTTCCCGGGCCGACGTATACCAAAGGGGCATCTCGTAGCCGGCGAACTCCTGCATCCGGGCTCCCGCATCCCGGTGGATTTCGCAAAGAGGGGTTTTGCGCAGGGGGCTCTCTTCGGACTTGGGCTGATAGCTCTCCCTTGCGGAAGCCCCTGGGAGCAGGTGTTGGCCGACGAAGTACGGCTTTCTTGGCTCCACGACCTCCGGTCGGGCACGCTCGATAACTCGTAGGTTTCCCTTCAGCCCTAGGAAGGGCGACTGTCCGTTGCCCCTCCCCTCCTGTCGACCCCGCTCCGACCAGCTGACAACACTCCCGTCCTCGAGCACCACCTGTTCCGCTTCCGCCTCGGAGGAGAACGCCTCTACCACCGCCGGGCCCTGCACCTTGCGGTACACGTCGGCTGGGTCGAACAGGACGTAGCCGTCGCTCAGCTCGTTCAGCCAGCTCTGCAGCCTCCCCCCCCGTCCCTGCGGGGCAAGAACAACAAACCGCTCCTCGCCGAACTCCCCGGCCCTCAATCTGCCCACCACGGCCTCGGAGAGGAGCTGTCCTTCTCGGTCAAAGAAGGCAGTCCGAACGCCCTTTCCGCGCTCCAGTTGCAGTACTCTCCCCGCACAAGCCTCATGCAGAAGGTGAGCCGCCCGCCCGCCGCGGACGAGGAGCGCCGTGCAGTCGAACGCTTCACCAGCGTCCTCCTGTGAAGAATGCCACTGGAAACTCAGCGTGGGAGCAGGATCGGGGAGATCCGCCCCCACCAAACTCGCCACCTGACTGCGCGCCGCGGAGAGGGTTCCGGAAGGGACCTTCCCCCGGAACAGAGGACCTGTCACGCCCACATACTCGAAAGGATGGACTTCCGACAGTATCCGCGCTGTGATGCCGGCGATCTCCTTCATCTCCGCAGCGCCCATCCCTCGCTGGGTCACCCACGGCGTCCCGTAGCGGATCCCGCGGGCGTCGGCGGCCGAGCTGTCCCCAGGGATGGTGTTCTTGTTGGCCACCAGCCCTCCCAGGTCGAGCAGTCGCGCCGCCGTGTCTCCCATCAGCTGTTGCCCGTTGGGCGTCTCCATTCCCCGGAGGTCGATCACCAGAAGATGGGTATCCGTACCCCCGTAGGCAAGCTTCAGTCCCTGTTCCGCCAGCGCCGCTGAGAGCTCCCGGGCGTTGTCCACAATCTTGTGTTGCAGACTGCGAAAGCTGTCTGTACGGGCGATGGCCAGCGCACAGGCGATCGCCGCGAACTTGTTCACGTGCGGCCCCCCCTGGGCACCGGGGAACACGGCCGCCTCGATCGCTGTGGCGATCTCCGGGTCGCGCGACAGCACCACCGCGCCCCGGGGCCCACACAAGGTCTTGTGGGTGGTGAACATAACCACATCTGCATAGGGGAACGGATTAGGGTACGCTCCGGCAACAGCCATCCCCGCACTGTGCGCGATGTCTGCCAACAGGAGAGCCCCACAGGTATCGGCCGCCCGGCGGAACGCCTCCCAGTCGGGCGCCCACGGATAAGAAGTGTAGCCGGCGATGATCATCCGCGGCTTGTTCTGCTTGGCCAGGTCCTCGATCTGCTCGTAATCCAGAAGCTCCGACTTCGGGTCCACCCCGTAGCGGACCATGCGGAACCGCCGCCCCGATTGGTGAAACGGCGATCCATGCGACAAATGCCCCCCCTGCGCCAGGTCCAGTGCCATCACCGTGTCTCCCGGCGACAGCAGGGCGTCGTACACAGCCATGTTCGCCGCAGCACCGGACAACGGTTGTACAGCGGCCTGAATATCCTCGGCGGGCAGTTCCTCTGTGGCAAAACACTCGGCAGCACGGCGACCGGCTAGGGACTCCAACACGTCAGCGTACTCCGCTCCCCGGTAGAAACGCCGGTCGGCATAGCGCCTGAAATAGGCCATCTGCTCTTCGAGATCCAGGAGGCGCCCTTCGGGCAGACGCATCGTCTCCTCACGAGGGTAACCTTCCGCGTAGATGGAGGTGAACACCGAGCCCAGTGCCTCCCGCACCGCACGTGGCGTAAGAGACTCCGAAGGGATCAAGATGATCTTGTCCGTCTGGCGACGCTCTTCAGCCCGAATGAGCTGGGCTACCGCCCGGTCCAAACTCGCGAGGTTGTCTGTCCACAGATGAGCTTCAGAATCCATCGGTTTTCCTTTCCGCTTCCTGGGGGAGCGCCAAAGGCAGGTATCTCTTAGGTCTGTCCGCCCCGCCCCGCCAGGCCAGCTCCACCGCCAGCAATAGCCCTCCCGAGACCAGAGTGTGCCCTCCCAGGATCATCGGCACGTCCGCCCGCGCACACGCCGATACAAACTCCTTGAGGAACGCGTCGTGCACGCCCTCAGGCAGGAGCAGATCCGCCGCGAACCGCTCACCGGCGGACGGCCACAACCCCCGGTGTGCCATCAGCACACGCGTATCCCACACCACTACGTCGCCGAGAGAACACACAGCCTCGACAAGCTTCCCCGGAGACGCCCCTTCCGCGTATAAGCCCAGCACGGAGCGCACCTCCCCGCGGGCCGCCCTGCCCTCCGCCTCCATGCCCCGCTCCTCCGAGATAAGCCGCACCCGGCACGCCGCGTCTGCCTCCAGCCGGCGCAGAGTCACCCCGCCCACCCTGCCGACAAGGACGAGCTCTTCTCCGGCTTCCGTAAGGGTCATCAAGAGTGCCCGCGCTGCCCCGGTAGGTATGTCCTCCACCGCTGCGCTCAAGTCCGCAGTCAGCCCAGGATGGCACGCTAGAAGCTGTAGCTCCCCTGGTGTGTCCAGGTCGAACTGGCTCCCCACCGTTCGCGGCAGTTCATAACAACGATAGTCCGCCTCCCACAGGCGAAACCCAAGCGGGTTGTCCCGTAGCAGCGGCTCCAACACTTGTCCGTGGGGAGGAGCGATCACGCCAAAGTCAGTCGAGTAGAAGTTGTTCAACACCGCGTATGGGGGTTCACATGGAACAGCTTCCACTAACCGGTCGAGCTCATCGTCTCCGAGCAGAACCCCGCTACCCGCAGAGAAGTACACGAGCCGCTCGATCTCCTGCTCCTCGGCTATCCGCGCCAGCTCAGCGCCGAACTGCCAGCCTGTCGGAGGATCGACGACCACCGTAACCTGCAAACCCTCCCACGGCTTCACATCCGGAGTGGCGACGACCACAGCATCCACCGCAGGGTGGTCACGGAGACGGCACGCCAGGTGCCTGGAGGCCGCCAAGCGCGCCCACCCGACCACGTCCTCCGCCGGAGGAACGCAGAGGACTGCCACGGTACGGCCCATGTTCTCTAAGGGCCTTCCTCGTACGGAAGCAGCGCCACCTTGCGCGCCCGGTCGACTTCGACCGCCAGCCAGCGCTGGTGCTTGGCACACATGTGTGTGAGTCGGCGAGACAGAATCTTCCCCCGCCGGTTGACAAAGTGCTTCAGGGCATCAATGTCCTTGTAGTCGGGCTTGTAGCCCTGATGGCAAACCCGACACACTCGCTTCCTTCTAGGTGGCATCAGAACGGAACCTCCTGTTCAGACCCCGCTGTAGAAACGTCCTCTTCTTCAGAACTTTCTGTCTCCAGCTCCGCCATGTCCCCTTGGGGTTTCGGCCCGATGAAGTTCACTTCCGCCGCCACAACCTCAGTCACACGTCGCCGATCCCCATCCTGCGTCTCGAACGACCTGATGCGTAGCCTGCCGTCCACTGCCACCTGACGACCTTTCTGCAGGTATGTGGAGCAGTTCTCCGCCTGTTTCCCCCACACCACTATCGGGACAAACATGGCGAAGTCTTCCCACGCTCCCGTTTCGTTGTTCAGCCAGCGGCGGTTCACAGCAATACGAAAGTTGGCCACGGCCTGCCCCGACTGTGTGTACCGAAGCTCGGGATCAGCGGCCAGCCTCCCCGTGAGCACGACTCTGTTGATATCTGCCATTAGCCTTCGGAGCTTCCATTGCGGCGTACTACCTGGTGCCGCAGGATCTCATCCTCCAGCTTGAACCTACCCTCAAGCTCCCGAACGCGTTCCGGCGGAAGGGTGAAATTCACCAGCACATAGTACCCCTCGCGGAACTTGTCGATCTCATAGGCCAAGATCCGGGAACCCCATTCGTCAGTTTCCTCCACCTGACCACTCAGGTTCTGAATCAACTGCTCGACCCTGGCGATCTCGCCCCGCCGTTGCTCCTCGTCCAAATCCGGACGCAAGATGTACACCAATTCATATGTCCTTAACTCGCCCGCCACTGGTGCTGCCTCCTTCGCAATAGGACAGAATAACATCGTAGTCTAGCCTAGGTTTACGGGGCCGTCAACCGCCCACCGAGGAAAGACGGTTGGGAATGGGGTTAGCACTTGACAGGGGGTACGAAACAGCCTATACTTGGCTCCACTTGGCGCCAGGAAGGGGGTGTTGAAACGTGAATAAAGGAGAATTGGTAGACCTCTTGGCCGTGAGGACCGGGCTTACAAAGAAGGACGCCCGCAAAGCTCTCGACTCCATGATCGACATCATCACCGAGGCCATGGCAGGGAACGAGGAGGTGTTGCTGACGGGCTTCGGGAAGTTCGAGGTCCGCGCTCGCAAGAGCTCTCAGCGCATCAACCCGCAGACCCAGCGGCGTATCACAGTACCGGCAAAGGTGGTACCCGCGTTCAAGCCTGGGAAGAACCTCAAGGACCTCGTCAGCAAGAAGCTCAAGGCGGCCACAGACCGCGGCGAGCTCAAGGTCAAAAAGGGGTAAGCGTACCCCGGGGGCGGGAACGCGAAAATGAGGTAATCAGGGGCGGCTGAGCCGAAATGGCGCCAGCCGCCCTCCTTTTTGTAATACGCAAACCCTAGAGAAGGACACACCCAACTTCTTGCCTTCCTTGTACCAATTGTGGTACAAAAGAATACTGGCCGGGCTGAGGCGTCTTCGCTTCCGCCCGGGAGGCCGCACAGAGCGTATAGGCTGTGCAAGGATCACCAAGGAGGTGCGTTCAACATGAAGTGGGGCAACTACCCGAACAAGGCAAAGGTCACCGGTTCCAAATGGGTCTACTACCTGGCCCTCGTCCTCGGTGCCGCGTTCACCCTCGGTGCCAATCTGAAGTGGATGGGCTGAAACACCAATAGCTCGCTTACCTTTTGAGGAGGTGCATTTGCGATGAAGTGGGGCAACTACCCAAAGCAGACCAAGCTCGCCGGTTCCAAATGGGTCTACTACCTGGCCCTCGCCCTCGGCGCCGCGTTCACCCTCGGTGCCAATCTGAAGTGGATGGGCTGATCCTCCCTCGGTTAACCCATCTCTAAAGGAGAGGACACAGCGGGAGTGCTGCACACCCCCTCGCGTGGTTGTCTGTGTCTGACGGCGTTTCGCGGCCGCCGCCCAGGAGCGTTGTAGATATCCGCATTATGTGGCCTCCATCATCGTGCCCCCGTGCTCTCCCCTTTCTGCAATGTGCTAAACTAGCACACTGACATGCACCGATCCCGGCTCGTTCAACTGTACGCAGGCACGGTCATCGCTTTGGGGCTCGCTTCAGTGGGGTACTTCGGCGCGCAGATGAGGCTCGAAGTCCACCCCATAGTGGTGAGCCTGATCCTCATCGCCAGCATCGCCCTGTACGACATCTACGCTTCGGCCATTCCCGAGTTCCGCAGCCAGATATCCGCAAGTGTCTCTCTGGTGGTCGCGGGCGTCCTTATCCTGGAGCCACCGCTGGGGATCGTCGCCGCAGCTACGGGGACGCTGCTCTCCGAACTCCTTCTCCGCGGAAACGCGCTTAGAACAGGACCACGGTGGCAGATCATACAGGTAATCGCCTTCAACGTCGGCCAAGTCGCCTTGTCCCTCGCCGTGGTCAGCATGCTCCTTCGGGCCGTCCAGTTCCCCCATGGACAGCTAGTCGCTCCGGTGGATTTCGGGATCGCCTTGGCAGCTTTCGTAGTGCACGTCCTGTTCAACCACACCCTGGTGTTCGGCATCGTCTCGCTTCAGACACGGCAATGGCTCCGCCACTTGGTGAGAGATTGGTACCGAGAGTTCGCCCCCCAGTACCTCGTGTTGGGAGCTTCCGCGCTCCTCCTAACAGTGCTCTATTTCATCTCCCCACCGCACGCCCTCCTCGGTCTGATCCCCCTGGCGTTGGTGCATTTCTCCTTCCGCAGCTACCTGCGCATTCGGGAGGAGGCACAGAAGACGTTTGAGAAGGTAGTACAACTGCTGGAACAACGTGACCCGTACACGGGGGAACACTCCGCCGACGTAGCAGACCTGGCCGCAGACATCGCCCAGGAACTCGGGATCCACGGCGGAGACCTGGAGATAATCCGTTCGGTGGCCCGCGTGCACGACATCGGCAAAATCGCCGTGCCGGACAAGATCCTCCTCAAACCGGGCAAGCTAGATCCCGAGGAGTGGGAGCTGATGAAGCGCCACGCAGACATCGGTGCTGATCTCCTGCAGGGCCTTGCCATCTACGATCGGTACGCGCATGTGGTGCGCCACGAGCACGAACACTGGAACGGAAACGGTTATCCGGACGGACTGCGGGGAGAGCTAATCCCTTTGCCGTCCCGCATTATCTCCGCCGCAGACGTCTACCACGCCCTCATTTCCG
>PWTL01000044.1 GCA_003562845.1 Candidatus Acetothermia bacterium | reverse complement strand
GTCGACTGGTCCGAAAACTGCACGGCGGTCCTGGAGACGGGCTCGCTGGGGGACCAGGAAAAGTTCGCCGTGGGGGCCGAACTGAACATACAACAGCCCGTAAGTAAAAGAGCAGCCCCCGCCATACTGCCTACTGCAAGCATTCGTGCCCTGCCCATATGTGCCTCCTCAAAAGACAGTTAACGTCCGAGAGATGAGCAGCGCACGAATCTGTAGCCCCCGGGGCCAGCGCTTGCGGCAACGCACACGGCACGCTGTGCCGCTGCTGTTAGCCCCTACCGCCCTCCCACCTCTCTCCGCGCCATTATATCCCGGGGTTGCCGACTCGTGAAGCGGGGGACGACGATCGATTGTCGTACTGGCTCGGCAGTAGTACCATGATCGATCTATGTACGTCATCGTGGTCGGGGCGGGCGGAATTGGGTCGGCGCTGATTGACGTTGCGCTGAGCGATCGGCACGATGTCGCGGTGGTGGAGCGCGATCCGCGCAAGGCGGAGGGAGTGACTCGACGTTACGATGTGCTCGTGATTAACGCCGATGCAGCGTTCACCGAGGTCATCCGCCAGGCGGGAGGCGAACGTGCAGACGCGCTCATCACGACGACCCACGACGACGCGACCAACCTGATGGTGATCGCGGCATCCGCCGATCTGGGAATCCCTTCCATTGTCTCCGTGGTCAACGTCAAAGAGCACGCGGAGCTGTTCAGACGTCTGGGGGCTCATGTCATGGAGAATCCCGACGTGATCGTTGCCGAGTATCTGTACAACGCGGCGCGTCGGCGCAAGCTGGCCGATCTCGTCACCATGGCCGGTGGCGCGCAGATGTTCCGCATGACCATCACCCGCGAGTCTCCGCTTCTGGGGAAGTCGTTGCTGGAGTGTGGCAAGCAGGAACTCATCCCGTCGGGGATACTGTTTGCCGCCCTGGAACGTGAAGGAGAGGTGCTGATCCCCTCGGGACCCACTGTTCTGCAGGAGGGGGACGTGGTGACCGTCTACTCCAAGGAACACGTCAGCGACGAGTTCATCGAGCGCCTTGCGGGCTGAACGAGTCTTTCTCACGGAACTACAAGTGGTCCTCCGAGCGCTGGGACTCTTGGTGTCCATGGTCGGGTTGATGACCGCGCTCTCTGTTCCCGTAGCCGCTTGGTTCGGCGAGTGGAGCGCCATCTGGCCGTTCCTCCTGACATCGCTGGTCGCAGCTGTCCTGGGGGCTTGCTTGTACTTTCCCTGTCGGCGGGCTGGCGACGTCGGGTTGCACCACGCGTTGGTCATCGCCGCCAGTGGCTGGGTTCTCGTGGCGTTGTTGGGGGCGCTCCCCTTCCACCTGATGTCGGTGTGGACTACGGGGGCAGCACTCCCCTACGCTGATTTCGGTGCGGCTTTCTTCGAGGCCATGTCCGGATTCACGAGCACAGGGCTCACCATGGCCACGCGTCCCGACCTCCTCCCGCACTCCCTGCAGTGGTGGCGTTCGTTCACCGAGTGGATAGGGGGCGTAGGGGTGATAGTGCTCATGCTCACGCTCATCGCCGGTCCCGGGCGGGCGACTATGACCCTGTACTTGGCGGAGGCCCGCACCGAGAAGATCCACCCGTCGGTTGTCTCTACAGTGCGCACGATCTGGTGGATCTTCTTCCTGTTCACTGGGGGGAGCATCTTGGCCCTGTGGCTTGCGGGGATGCCCGTCTGGGAGGCGATTAACCATGGCATGACTGGGATTGCCACCGGAGGCTTCACGCTGTGGCCTGACTCGATCGGGCACTACAACTCGGTGGCCATCGAGATATTGCTCCTGGTGATCATGGTGGCCGGTTCGGTGAGTTTCGCCGTGCACTACCGCGCCCTGCGGTATGGCCCCGGGCTGTACATGCGTGACGTGCAGACTAAGTGGTTCCTGGCGTTCCTGGGGATCGGGGCGCTGCTTGTGAGCTTGGAAGCGTTGCTGCGAGCGCCGGTGAGTTCCGCCCTCCGGCACGGCACGTTCCAGTACTTCTCCGCCATGACCTGTACTGGTTTTCAGTCTACAGCTTCGGCCTACTGGTCCGATACGGCCAAGCTGATGCTCGCCGTGGGGATGGTTATCGGGGGCGCGGCCGGGTCCACCACCGGCGGCATCAAGGTGATGCGCTATGTGCTGCTTTTGAAGGGCGTTGGCTGGAAGCTCCGCAAGACGCTGAAGCCGCCTGATGCTATCGTTCCGTTCCGCATCGGAAGCAAGGTCTTCCCCGAAGAGGAGGCGTGGCGCAGGCTGGAGGAGGCCTCGACAATCGCCTTTTTGTGGTTGGTCTTCCTGTTGGTGGGGATCCTGGCGCTGGCCGTGTTGGTGGGGCACGAATACGGGCTGGCCGACGTGATCTTCGAGGTGGCCTCCGCACAGGGAAACGTCGGTCTTTCCACGGGGATCACCCATCCGGACATGCCCACCGCGGCCAAGCTCGTCCTCTCCTTCAGCATGTGGGTGGGAAGGCTGGAGATCATCCCGGTGATCATGCTCCTTCGGAGCATGGTGAACGGCCTTCGGTAGCGTCGCAGCTTGCCTGCGACGCCCACTGGACCCTGTTCTACCGTTGATTGGGCGCTAGCCCGTGCCTGACCCGCTCCATCAGCCGGCGCCCGGAACGCACCGCCCGGCAGGAAAGCCCCACAGCCAAGGCAGCCATAATCCAGTTGAACAGACAGCCCGTCGCCCCCAGAGCTACGGCCGTCAGGCCTACCACTACGGCTGCAGCCAAGGCCAGCCCCACTGCTGCCATCCCCAGACCCAGCGCGGGCACCAGCAGCAGCACCGCGGCCAGCAAGATCAACACGGGCATGTCAGATGTAGCGTGTCAGCTCCTCCAGGGGCTTGCGCTTGCCCTCGCCGGGCTCCTCGGCCGGGTATCCCACCGGAAGAACAAGCATCAGCTCCTCATCCTCTCCTGCCCCCACGACAGCCTCCACCTCGGGGTCGCGGGCGCGGCCGATCCAGCACGCCCCGAGACCCTGGGCGTGAACAGCGAGGAGCATGTTTTGGACGCAGGAGCCGATCCCCTGCGCATCCTTCAGCTCGTCGTAGCCGGAAGGGATGTGTTTGAGCACGACGATGGTGACCGGCGCGGTGGCGATCATATCCCGTTGGGGTACCAGTTCCCCCAACTGTTTCCGCTTCTCCTCCGAGCGTACGACGACAAATCGCCACGGCTGTGTGTTCTTCCCCGAAGGGGCCCAGCGGCCGGCTTCGAGGACGGCCTCGATCTTGTCCTCTTCCACAGGTTCGCTGCGGAACGCGCGTACCGTTCGGCGCTTGCGGATCTCGTTGAGCAATGTGTCCATAAGAACCTCACCCGTGATCATTATACTGTATTGCGCCCCGCCCTCGGGGGAAGCTACTGCTCCTGCCACTTCCGCGCCAGCTCGTCCACATGGGCCCTGGTCACGGTGATCCCCGTGTGCGGCATCTGCTCCCCTCGCAGGGAGGCGGCCCAGCGCACCCGATCGTAGGTGAGTTCCCCGATCTCGGTGAGGTCGAGTCTGTCTTCGTTTACGTTCCAATGGGCCGTCACCACCTCGAGGGGGAGGCGGGTGGACACGGACACGTTGACCGTGCGCTCCAGCCCTAGGGGGAGGACCGTTGTCCTGAGTGTGCCCTCCCCCAGGAAATCCTCGGGGACCAGCACCTCCCAGGCGGCCTCCGGCTCCACGACGCCTAGGTCCCGTCGCGCACGCCACCCTGGGGGAACCTCCAGGGCCAGTTCCTCGGCCAGGGGAGCGGCGAGGCCCAGGACGCGTGCCCACAGAGTGAACGCGTAGCCGGGCAGCACTTGCTCTGCGGACAGGCGCAGCGTCATCTGCAGCGGGATGACTTCCGTTCGCTCTCCCTTGCGCAAGGAGGCGTCCTGTTCGATCGGCTCCGCCAGGTCAGGAAGGAGGACGCGCAGGACATAAGCGCCGGGAGGGAGCACGAAGAACACCTCGCCTCGCTCGCCCACCACCGCCCGCTCCTCCACCACGGTCACCGTACTCCCCGGCGGGGCGGCGACGACGAGAATGGCCATCTCGTCCTCCACGCGCAGAAAAGTGCGGCAGGGTCCGTCCGCAAGGCACACTTGCCACGGCCCCCGCGGGACGTCCGGGGGTAGGTTTGCCGACCAACGCACTCGCCCGTCCTCGAAGCTGGAGGTCCACTTCGCTTCCTGAACCTCGCCTCCCCACAGAAGCTGAGGCTCGGGGGTGCCCGCGACAGCCCACAGCTCCACGGGCTCGGAGGCGAAGAACACGGGGTGGGCGAGCTCCACGCCCACCCCGCCGATCGTCCACAGCAGAACCGCAAGCCCTACGGACAGTCCACGCATGATCCTCACTTGATCCTAAGCGTCTCGTAGTCCCAATTACAGGAGGGGAACTCGGGATCCCGGTACAGCGCCCACACGACGTCCCCGGCACCGGCGCCGAGGTCTCGCGGTCTGAGGGGATCGCTGACCCACATCCCCTCATCGGTCTCGTTCATGTCGAGTCGCCGCTCATCTCCCTCCCCCAACACTCCGACCCGCACTGTTGAGGGCTCTTCCGTGTACACATGCTCGAGCAAAACCTGGAGCTCCCTCTCCCTTGACCAGGGTTGGGGTGCCTGTTGTCCGGTCTCCGCATCGAGGAACATGAGGGAGGCTTGAGGCACCACCCGGTACTCGAGCACAGCGACTCCCCAGTGGATGCCCTTGCGCACGAAGGCTCGCACCTCCGTCCACTCCTTGACCGAGTCCCCACACAGCATGACCCAGGGCTGGTTTCCAAGCTGTGTTTCCCCTTCATACCACACGTACTCATCGGCGGCGGTGGGCTCAGCGATCGTCATCTCTTGACAGCATCCCCAGGGCAGGGTCAGCCGGTCGTGGGAGAGGTCCACCGGGAAAGGTGGAGCCACCTGTAGCTCCACACGTTCCCCTTCGTACTGGACAGTGAACGACAGCTCCTCGCTCCAGGGTTCTGAGATCTCCTCCCCGTCCGGCCCGATCAGTTCGACGCGCAGCTTTCCGTCCTGGGGACGGACGTGCACCTGGAAGTGCGCAACGAAGCGCCCGGAAGTGGCGTCCGTTTCCTCCAGAACTAGATGAGCCCCGCGCTGTCCCAAAGCGACCGGTACGGCGGTCAGATAGTCCAGCGCACAGGAAATGCTCTCCGATGCGTCGGCGATCTCCAATGCGTAGACACCCGAGATCAACGTCTCAGCCTCCACGTAGTCCTTCTCCGCGGTATCCAGTCGCCAGAGTTCTATGGTGGGATCAGCCTCTGCCCTCCCCACACGGGCCCTTGCTGGGCCCACCCCCTCGGTCTCGATAGCTGCCACGAGAATGTCGCCGAGATCGACTTCCAGCCTGGCTGCGGCCGTGGGGGGCTCGCAGACGCACGGGCGCATGGCAGCAATGGGATCGGTGACCCACCCATCCCCGTCGGCCCGGAGCTCCAGGGTCACATGCTCCTTGGAGCGCAGGTTGAACACTGTCACTATGGTCCCCTGCTCCGCATCCCCCGCCAGGACAACGCGGAACATGCCGTCCAAGTGCACCGGGCTGGGGGCGATGTGGAGCTGTGCCGCCAGTCCCGGCACGGCCACGCACAACAAGGCGATCGCGAGTAGCTTTCTCATCATACCGGCCTCCTAAAGATGATTATAGACCCGGAGAGGTCCGCTTAGCTGTGACCTAAGTCACCTGTGCCTCGAGCAGCCTTTCGGCAAGGCTCAAGCTACCAGCGTGACGACCAAAAGTAGCCGTTCATGGGGCCGAACCGTCCCAACGGCCACACGCGGAAGAAGGGAGCGCCGATCAGATCTTCCACGGGGACGAATCCCCAGTAGCGCGAATCGTAAGAGTCTGTGCTGTGATCGCCGAGCACGTAGTAGTGCCCCTCGGGTACAGGCGACGGGTTGATCCCGTAGCGCATCCGGCGGTCACCGGTCCAGTAGGAGTGGTGGGCCAAGTCCTCCACTACCTCTCCGTTCACGTGCACCTGGCCCTCTCGTATGTCCACCGTCTGGCCGCCGGTGGCAACAAGCCGCTTCACGTATCTCACTTGGCGGGTGGAGGCGCGGATGCCCAAGCTCGCCAAGTCACGGGCATCGTCCGGCACCTCCACTGGACAGGGGACGAGCCCGACCCCTTCCCGCAGGACCATCGCCGGGAGCGTAGTGCCTTGCGCTTCCTCGATCCTTCGGTGCAGCGTGCGCAGCGAGGGCACGGGCTCTCCGCCCACGCCCGTATCCGGATACTGGGGAGCGACCAGCCAGTCTCCCTGCCGCATCCCCGCCTTGTCGGCTGCGCTCCCGGGGGTCACGGAGGTGATGCGCGCCTCCTCCAGGTGCCAAAAGACGATCACGTCGCCCACGTCGGGCTCGGTGAAGTAATAGGAGATACGATCCACGAAGAACGAGTCGCCGGGCATGATGGTCGGCTGCATGGAACCGGTGGGCACGGTCATGCGGACGGTGACAAAGGTGATGATCAGCGCGGCCGCCGCTCCGGCGACCACCAGCGTCTCCAGCCATCCCAGCGCCCACTCTCCCCGTGGGGACAGCTTTACCCCACGGCGCTGAAGGAGACGCACTATCCACGGGGGCTTACGCTCTTTACGCCTGCGGCGCCACGGCCAGCGCCGCCTTACCCGATCTTGTGCAGCCGTGATATCCTCCTCAGCCAATAGTGCCGGGCCTGTCGTACATTGTTCCTCTTGAGCACCTCGATGCGTTCCAGCTTGTGGTGCAGCGGGAAGGTACGCTCTACTCCTATTCCGGCCGCGATCTTGCGGATCGTTACCGTCTTGCGGGAGCCGGATCCCGACTGTTTGAGGACGACGCCCTCAAACGGCTGTAGCCGCTCCCGCGCGCCTTCGGACACATGCTCGTAAACGCGAATGATGTCGCCGGTGTTGAACTCCGGCACCTCGCGCACTACGTCTTGATCCAGCGCGCGTATAAGATCATCCATCCCTGCCATGATTGACTCCTTTGATTCGGTCCAGAATCACCGCCACTGCGGCTCGCACGGACAGGTGATTGTACTCGGTTCCGCCCCACACTGGAGGCAACAGCCCGTCGCAGGCCTGCAGAAGCTCTGCGGCCATCCCGTGCCCGGTGCCAAAGCACAACAGCACAGGCCGTTCGGCGATGAGCCTGCGGGCCTCCTCCCAGTCCGTCAGGGGGTAGGGTAATCCATCCCGGGCACTGGTTCCAAGCACAAGCGGGGGTTCCCCTTCCAGCTGGGCGACCTCCTCATAGCAGTCGCCGAGGTCGCTGCAGATATGCACCAGCTCCATCGCCTGTCGGCGGGAGGAGCCCGGTTCCTCGTCGAGCCAGAAGTCGCGCAACAAAGCGGCGATCTTCCGCTGTGAGGGAAGGGGGGTGGCTACGAAGTACTTCTTTGCCCCGTAAGTACGTGCCGTGCGGGCGATGTCGGGGACGTCCATACTCGTGAGCGCGGTAGCCACCACCTGTCCACTGCGGTTGACCATCGGGAAGTGCAAAAGCGCGACGTACATCATCTCGCCGGCGGCTGTCGCAGTCCGGCCAAGTCCGGCCGGCAGCGCAGGATCTTGCGCCACGCTTCCACCGCACGCCAGCGGCGGATCTTCTCGTGGTCGCCGGACATCAGCACGCGGGGCACCTTCATGTTGCGGAACGTGCGAGGGCGTGTGTACTGGGGATGGCCAAGCAAAGGGCCGGCGAAGAAAGAATCCGTAGACGCCGATTCATAGCGTCCCACCACTCCGGGGACCATCCGCGCCACGACTTCGAGTACCACAGCCGCAGCCACCTCCCCGCCTGCCAGAACGTAGTCGCCGATGGAAAGCTCCACATCGCACAGCGACGCTACTCGCTCGTCCACGCCCTCATACCGGCCGGCAAGCAGCGTGAGAGCGCGCTCGCGGGCCAAGTCCTTGGCCAATTGCTGTTCCAGTCGTACTCCCTGGGCGCTTAGAAGAACAGTGAGCGGCTTCGTTCCCGCTTCCGCACGCACGGCGTCTATGGCCCGGGCAAACGGTTCGGGGCGCATAACCATCCCCGCCCCGCCGCCGAACGGGCGATCGTCCACCACGGGACGCCCCTGTTGGGAGAAGGTCTCCAGCCGGTGGAGGTGTACCTCGATCAACTCGCGCTCCTGGGCCGCCCACAACGTTCCGTAACTGACGTACGGCTCGAGCATCTCTGGCCACAGGGACACGACGTCGAATCTCATCTGTGATCGACCACCACCTCGCGCCCCAGCCGCTCCCCCACTGACTGCACCACGCGAGCCACGGCTTCTACGTCCCGGGGGTGAAGACGATGTTTGCTTCCGCTTCGCAGCACGATCAGGTCCATGCGTTCTGTCCACACATGGTCCACCCCGGAGAGGTCAGGGTCGCGGACGACTGACTTCAGTAGGTATCTGGAGAGGTCAACCAGCGTCTTGCTGGGGTTCTCTGCCATACCTATGCTCATGCCAAGCCTGCATTACGCCCAGCTTGGACAGCAGCCGGCGGGCGGCGGGAGTGGGTTGGGCCCCCTTGCTCAGCCAAGCCACAGCGCTGTCTCGGTCTACGTTGATCTCGGCCGGCTCAGCGTGCGGGAAGTAGTGCCCGATCTCCTCGAGCGAGCGACCGTCTCGCTTGGCGCCGCCGTCCACGACCACGATCCGAAAAGCCGCTTGCTTCTTCTTGCCTGTGCGCTTAAGCCTGATCTTCAATGCCATCTCTCACCTCGAGCTAAGTTTTCCCATTCCGGGAGGGGTCCGCTGGCGGCCAAGCGTGCGAGCCAGCCGACGGGCCTCTTCGTACTGCGACAGTAGGCGGTTTACCTCCTGGACGGTGGTGCCGGAGCCGCGGGCAATGCGCCTCTTCCGGCTGGCTCCGATTATATTCGGATTGCGTCGCTCCTCAAGCGTCATCGACTGGATGACAGCGCGGGCGCGCTTGAGCTCGCTTTCGACTTCAGGGTCGTCCACGTCTTGCTGCTTGATCCCTGGGATGCGGGACAAGAACTGGGAGACAGGCCCGGCTTGGTTCATCGCCTCCAGTTGCTCCAGGAAGTCCTCCAGGGTGAGGGCACCCTGACGCACCCGAGTTTTGTCTACCTGCTTCACCCCGGCTTGTTCGAGTTGCTCGGCCAACCCCTGGAGGTCCCCCAGCCCCAAGATGCGGTCTGCCATCCGCTGTGGGTGGAACGCCTCCAGGTCGTCCGGGTTCTCACCCGTGCCCACAAAGACGATGGGCCGTTGGCTGCGCATAGGAAGAGATAGGGCTGCACCGCCGCGGGCGTCGCCGTCCAGCTTGGAGAGGACTACGCCGGTCACTCCCAAAGGGAGGAATGTCTCCGCAATACCCGCTGCTTCTTGGCCCACCAGCGCGTCCAAGACGAGCAGAAGGTCGGCGGGACGAAGCGCTTGCACTAGCTCTTTCAGGAGTGGTTCCGGTGTTTCCCCTGGAGGCACCCCCGCTGTGTCCACTATCACCGTATCGTGCAGTGTTCGTTGGGTCTCGTGGACTGCCTTGCTGGCTTCACGCACCGGGTCTTGGCAGGCGGAGGCGAACTCAACTCCGATCTTGTCCGCGAGGGAGGACAGCTGGTCGGCTGCGGCAGGGCGGTGTGGGTCGGCACACAGGAGGAGGACCTTCCTCCCCCGTTTGCTCAAGTTCTTGGCCAGCTTCCCCGCCGTGGTGGTCTTCCCCCCTCCTGCCGGGCCCACCAGGAACACGACCGCCGGCCGACCGCTCAGCTGCAGGGCCTTGCGCTCGCCGCCCATCAGTTCGATCATGCTCTCGCGGACCACTGCCAGCAGCTGTTGCCCCGGGGAGAGTGATTCCAGCACGCGCTTTCCCGTGGCCTCGGACTCCACGTGAGCGAGAAAGTCGCGCACAGCTTGGTAGTGGACGTCCGCTGCCAACAGTGCCAGGCGGATCTGCCGCAAGCCGTCACGGACGTCGGCCTCGGTGAGGAAGCCTTGGCCCCGCAACTGCTTGAAAACCTGATTCAGTCGCTCAGTAAGAGACTCGAACACAACGGGAGTCTACGCCTCTCAGGACATGCGCTCAAGGAAGTCAGTCCCCACACGCCCCGCGGCGAAGTCCGGATGGGAGACTACCTCGATCAACAGCTTGCGGTTGGTGGACACGCCGCTGACGCGGAAACGCCGCAGAGCTGCGTAGAGGCGAATGCGTGCCTCCTCCCGAGTTTCTCCGAACGCGATCACCTTGGCCAGGAGGGGGTCGTAGTAAGGAAGCACAGGCATCCCGTGGTACAAGGCCGAGTCAACGCGTACTCCTACGCCGCCGGGGAGCTGCCGCAGACACAGTCTCCCCGACGAGGGGAGGAACTCCCGGGAAGGGTCCTCAGCGTTTATGCGGCATTCAATAGCGTGTCCCCAGAATTCAACCTGGCTCTGTCGATACCCCAGCTTCTCTCCTTGGGCGATGCGCAGTTGCTCGCTGACCAAGTTTCTCCCCACCAGCACCTCTGACACGGGGTGTTCTACCTGAATGCGGGGATTGATCTCAATGAAGTAGTGATGGTCGCCCTCGATGAGAAACTCCACGGTGCCTACACCGGCATAGCCCAGGGCCCGGGTGGCCTCCACTGCCGTCCTGGAAAGCTCTTCCCGTAAACCGAGCGGGAGTCCTGGTGCAGGGGCCTCCTCGACTAGTTTCTGGTGGCGACGCTGCACTGTGCAGTCGCGCGTCCCCCAGTGGACTACGTTTCCCAGGGTGTCGGCCAGGACTTGCACCTCCACGTGCCGCGGGGAGGGGACAAAGCGTTCCAAGAACACCCGGCCGTCCCCGAACGCGGCCAACGCCTCCACTTGCGCTCTAGTGAACGAGGGGCTCAGCTCCTCTCGATGGCGGACTACTCGAATACCGCGGCCCCCGCCGCCTGAGGCGGCCTTTAGCAGGAGGGGAAACCCTAGATCCGCAGCCGCCCTGTCCAGCTCCTCCGGGGAAGCGATGGCCTCCGAGCCCGGGAGAACGGGGATCCCCGCCTCTCGCACCATCCGCTTGGCCGCGGCCTTATCCCCTGCCCGGGACAGAACCTCTGGAGCGGGTCCGACAAACGTTATGTCGTGGGCGGCGCATATCTCGGCCAAGTCGGCGCTCTCGGAGAGAAAGCCGTATCCGGGGTGGAGCCCGTCGGCGCCGGTCAGCTCACAGGCTGCGATGAGCGCGGGGACAGAAAGGTACGAACGACGAGGGTCCGCCGGGCCGATGCACACCGTCTCAGTGGCCTCCCGCACGTGCATCGCACCCCGTTCGGGTTCGGAGAAGACTGCCACCGCGCTGAGTCCCTGCTCTCGGCAAGCATCGAGGATCCGCAGGGCGATCTCACCACGGTTGGCTACGAGGACCTTCTCCACGGCTAGGGGGTGGTACGCAACACGAACAGCGGCTGTCCGTACTCCACCGGGGAGCCGTCTTCCACCAAGATGTCCTCTATTACGCCGGCCCGGTCCGCCCGGACCTCGTTCATCACCTTCATCGCCTCCACTACGCACAGCACTCGGCCCGGGTCCACATTGTCTCCCAGGTTCACAAATGGGGCCTGGCCGGGGGCCGGCCGTTGCCAGAAGGTGCCCACCACCGGGGAGCGGACGTATTCCTCTGCTATCTCTGAGTCGTCGCAGACCGCCTTCGGCCCCGGCATCTCCGCGGCGCGCCGCAAGGTTATGCGGCGGCCCTCCTCCTCCACCGTCAGCTCGCTCAGCCCCTCCTCGTGTAGAAGGGCGCACAGCTTGCGCAGTTCGTCGAAATCCACCCTGCCTCCCTCCATGATCCATTGTACCGAATGCCCTCCCCGATCGGCGAAGCCACGCCGGAGAAGAGCCCTGGTTGAGGATCTGCGCGGTGGCTATAATCTTCTCTGTACATGCAATCGACCTTGAGGTGATAGCACGAGTGACAGCAGGATCGCAAGTGCTGGTTCTTCTGATATTGATGCTATTCTCGGCTTTTTTCTCCGGCTCCGAAACCGCTGTAACGTCGTTGTCCGAGCTCCAGATTCGCCATCTTATTGAGCGCAATCCCAAGAAACGGCGATCCTTGGAGCACCTGTTGCAAGAGCCCAATGACCTCATCACGGCCCTGCTCATCCTCAATAACCTGGTCAACGTCGGCGCGTCGGCCGTGGCCACGCTGCTGTTCCTGCAGGTTTTGCCCTCGGGACTTCCGCAGTACGTGTCGGCGATGGTCACCACCGGCGTGATGACCGTCGCCCTGCTGGTGCTGGGCGAGATCACCCCAAAGACGGTGGCCAAGAACCGTGCGGAGGGCGTGACTCTGCTGGTGGTAGGACCCGTATGGCGCTTGACGGTGGCCCTCATGCCCTTGGTGCGAGGGTTGCGTGCGGTGTCCAGGGTCCTGCTGAAGCCGTTCGGCGAGAACCTCCTAGAGCGGGAGGAAGGGGGCATTTCCGAGGACCACCTGATCACGCTCATCGAGGAGGGCGAAGAGAAAGGGACCATAGCCGCGCAAGACGGAGACATGATCCGGCGGGTGTTGGCTCTCGACGAGACCACAGCCGAGGACGTGATGGTCCCCCGCACAGACATGCAGGCCATCGAGGTGAACACCCCCCTGTCGGAGATCTCCGAGCTGGTGGTGCGGGACGGGCACTCTCGGTATCCGGTGTACGAGAAGATCCACGACAACGTGCTCGGCCTCTTGTACGTAAAGGACCTGTTTGCCCCGATGGCCAATGGCGACCAGGCCAAGCTCACGGACATCCTGCGCCCTGTGTACTACGCTCCCACGACCAAGCCCATCAACGTGCTCCTGCGGGAATTCCAGCGGGAGAGAGTACATTTGGCTGTCGTCGTGGACGAATACGGTGGGGTGGCGGGCATTGTCACCCTGGAAGATATTCTGGAGGAGATCGTAGGAGAGATCGAAGACGAGTACGACACCCCGCGCACAGGGCAGCTCCTGCGCAGGCTGTCCGCCAGTGAGGCCGTGGTGGACGGAGACGCCGAGGTGCGTATGGTTAACCAGACTCTCGGGCTGGAGCTGTCGGAGGAGGACGCGGTGACCATCGCCGGGCTCATCCTCGAGGAACTGGGGGACATTCCCGATCCGGGGGCGAAGATCCGGCTGGGTAGAGCCTTGCTCACCGTGGAGGAAGCTTCGGAACGGGAGATCATCTCCGTGCGTATAGCTGTCTTGCCCGAGGAGGGCGAGGGAGAAGACGAAGACTGAAGCGTTCGACGCTGAAGGAGGGGCACATGCAAAGGGCAGCCCTGGCGCTGGCCGTTTTTTTCTTGTCCGGCGGTGTGGGACTGGCAGGAGGCACCACGCTGGATGTGGAGTTCGCGCCTGAGAGCCACCTGATCGCAGGTACTCAGGTGGTGTCGTGGCAGTCTCCCCCCGAGGTAGCTTGGTTCACCCTGCCGGCGAACTTGGGGCGGGAACCGAATCCGCACTTGGGCGGACGGGTCGAAGATCAGCAATACGCATGGGGGTTCGACCCCTCGTGGACGGAGATCGAAGGGCTGTGGTGGGTCGATGCCGAGGGGGAAAGACCTCTCCACTACGAGCTCCTCCCCGCGCCCCCAACTACTCAAACCTACTCTCTGGACGACGTGGTGCTGCGGGTGGAACTTCCCCGAGAAGAGGGGGAGCTGAAGATCTCTTTTCGCACGCGGTTTTCCCACCTGCGGAGCGGCGTACCGGGGCGGGTAGGCCGGGCGTATACGTGGCGCTTTGGCTGGCATCCGCTGCCCAGTCCGCCGGTAGAGGACGACTATCTGCCCCAGGTGACGTTAGCCCAGGAGTACGAGCTTCGCCTGACTGTCCCCCAAGGCTGGGAGGCAGCGCTGCCCGGGACTGTGGAGCAGATGAACGACGGAGAGAAGAGCGTTTACAGGGCTGGCTTCGATACGCCCGTTCGCTCGGTGAGCTTGTTCCTCGCCCCCGTGGACAGGCTGACCCGCGTGTCTCTAGAGGGGCGGGAGCTCGTCGTGGACCTGGTGGCTCAGCCGGGGCACGAGGCCGGCCTGCGGGCGTTGGGCACGTACGTCTGGGAGATCATGGAGTACTTCGCCGAACGCTACGGTCAGTATCCCTTCCAGCGGCTGCTCTTGGTTGAACACCCTACCGACCGCGGAATCGCCTTTGCCGCCGACGGAGTGGTGTTCATGCCCAGCTGGCTTTTCCGGCGGTCGGATCTCACCGCCCGGGGCACTTTGGACCGTCTGGGGCAGTTCGTGCTCGCCCACGAGCTCGCCCACCAGTGGTGGGGCGTGGGGGTCGGCGCCGATCTGGACGAGGAGAACTGGCTCTCCGAAGGCTTCGCCCACTACGCCGCTGTGCGCTGGTTCGAGGATCGTTATGGGGCCGAGGGAGGGAACTTGTTCCAACCCCAGCGGCCGGGATTGGGCGAAGCGCTCTTGGAGTCTGCCTTGGGTTACTTCAACCTCCGGGAACACATGGTGGAACTTCCGTACCTGAGCACGGTGTTCATGGGGTTCGATGAGGCCATAGTCCAACGCACCAGCGAGGTGGAGTACCTGCAAGCCAGCAGCGTGCGCCTCTACGAGAAGGGGGCGTTGGTGCTGCGCGCCTTGGGACACCTTGTGGGAGAGGAGGTGTTGGATGAGGCTCTGCGACAGGTCCACGAGCGCTACCGTGGGGACTGGCTCACCGTGGACGCCTTCCACGATCTCGCCGAACAGGTGAGCGGAGAGGATCTGAGCTCTTTCTTCGAGGATTGGGTGTGGGGGGACGCACAGGCCGATTACTCCGTGCAGGGAATGGACAGGCGCAGCGAAAACGGGCTCCACCAGACGAGCGTCCATGTGCAGCGAACCGGCAGCGGCTTCCTCCCGGTGACCGTGGAGGTCCACGGTCCCGATGAGGAGCGGAAGCAGAGGATCTGGGAACCGGGAGGAGAGGACAAAGAGACCATGGTCTTCCGCACCGACTTTCCCGTGCGCCGCGTGGTGGTAGACCCCAAGCACCGAGTGCCCGACGTGGACAGACTGAACAACCACTTCCCGCGCAGGGTGGTGGTGGCTATGGACAAGAACCAGCTGCCTCTGGACGCCTATCTGGTCCGACCTGACCCGGTTACGCAGGCCGTCTCTGTACGGTACCTGGATCGCTTCGGCTGGGAGATAGTCCCCCAGGAACAGGCCGTCTCGGGCTGGGTGCGCTACGGTCGGGAGCTCTCCGTGTCCGGCTGGGCCCAGGTAACGGACACTCTCATCGGGCAGCTCACTTTCACCCGCTCGCTCTGGACTACTCCGGAAATCGGGTCGCCCGGCACTTACTGGGCACCGTCGGGTGCGCTCTCTGTTACTATGGCCCGCACTCCGTGGTGGGTGGCCGAGCTGGGGTTGTTCTGGCAGGAGCAACTGCGCCGTGTGCGTCTCGGCGCGGCGTCGGCCTTGTTTGTGCCGGAGGCCTCAGCCGCGCGCATATCCCTCGCCGGGCTGTGGGAAGAACGCCTGCTGCCCAGAACGTATGTCCAGCTCACCGCGCGCGTCGGGGCGGCAACTGAAGGGCTGCCTGGCGAGTTCGTGTTCCGCCTGGACGAGTTCAACACTTTGGGTTCCCCCCCCACTACACCGCCTTCTCCGCGGGGGCTGTACAAGGCATCGGGGTCTCTCTCACTGTGGTTCCCCGAGAGCGAGCCCGACTACCTCCTCGGGGGACTGGCCCTCCTCAGCGATGTGCGCGCACGGGCCTACTTCACCGGTGGCAGGGTGTGGAGTGAGGCCGGCGAGTGGGCCACAATTCCTACCTATGCAGAAGCGGGCGGGGAGCTGTGGACCACGTGGGAGGCTATGGGGGGCTTGCTCAACGTGCGACTCGTGCTGGGGATGGCCTGGCCCATCTCTCCGACGGGCCCCGGGGTGTTATACCTCGGGGTGGACATGTAGCCTGGCTGCAGCGGCTGACGGGAGTTCGTGATGAGGGTACCTAGAAACTGGCTCTGTGAGTACGTAGACGTTCGCGAAGTGGACGCGGACGAGTTGGCCGACCGCTTGACGCTGGCCGGGTTGGAAGTGGAGGATGTCCAAGCCTACCCCTCCCTAGAGGGCGTGGTAGCGGGCACTGTGTTGGCAGTGGAGGAGCACCCTCACGCGGACAAGCTCACTGTGTGCACGGTGGAAAGCCCGGGAGGGGAGCGGCAGATAGTCTGTGGAGCTCCCAACGTGGCCCCCAATCAGCGCGTGGCGTTCGCCCCCCCCGGCACGCGCCTCCCTGGAGGGGTGGTGGAGGAGGCCCGTCTGCGGGGCGTGGACAGCGCGGGAATGATCCTCTCTCGGGCCGAACTCGGGCTGGAAGCAAAGTCCGCGGGTATCTGGGTTCTCCCCGAGTATGTCCAGCCGGGGCAGGAGCTTCAGGAACTCCTGGAAACGCCGGATGTCGTGTTCGACCTTTCCATCACCTCCAACCGCCCTGACCTCCTGGGGATACTGGGAATAGCGCGTGAGGTGGCAGCATTGCTGGAGCTTCCGCTGCGCGAGCCCTCAGTCGACTACCCTGAGGCCGGCCGGCCCGCACAGGAGCTGGTGCGGGTGGACATCGAGTCCCCCGAGGAGTGCCCGCGCTACGTCGCCCGCCTCATTCACCTGTCCCAGGGGGGCGATTCTCCGCTTTGGCTGCAGTCACGACTGCTGAAGGCCGGCATGCGCCCCTTGTCTCCGGTGGTGGACATCACGAACTACGTGATGCTCGAGCTGGGGCACCCTCTGCACGCCTTCGATCGAAGCCGGTTGCCCAAGCAGGTGCTCGGGGTGCGCAGGGCGCGCCCCGGGGAGCGGTTGACCACCCTGGACGGTGTGGATCGCGAGCTCCCCGGCGAATCTCTTCTGATCACCGCCGGGGACAAGCCCGTTGCTGTAGCAGGGGTCATGGGCGGAGAGGAGACGGAAGTGGGAAAAGATACCGCCTCTGTGCTCCTGGAGGCGGCCTGTTTTTCCCCGACCCGGGTGCGCCGCTCGGCGCGGGCGCTGGGCCTACGCACCGAGGCCTCCCTCAGGTTCGAGCGGGGGCTGTCGGCGGAGGCCGCGGAGCGGGCGTCCCGCCGCTGCTGTGCCCTGTTGACCGAGGTCACGGGGGCACAAGTCGCTCCTGGTGCCGCCGACGCCTACCCTGCGCCGCAGTCGCCGCGCGCTGTTCGGCTGCGCAAAGCGCGTATCTCTCACGTCCTGGGCACTGAAATTCCTGAGGGCGAAGTGGTACGGGTGCTTTCTTCGCTGGGGCTGGCGCCGCAGGAGGCCGGCGACGTGTGGCAGGTCTCCGTCCCCCCTGAGCGGGGCGACCTCACGCGGGAGATCGATCTTATAGAGGAAGTGGCCCGTATATACGGCTACAAGACCATTCCCTCCCTCGCCCCTCGGGTGCCCCCTACGCTGGGAGCGAAGGACCCCCGGGAGGTGTTCTCCGACCACGTGCGCAATACGTGCGCAGCCCTCGGCCTGTCCGAAGTGATCACCACCAGCCTTGCTCCGGGAGACGAAGCGCAGGTCGCCCTGCGCAACCCTATGGCCCAGGGTCAGGAAGGTCTGCGAGGCGGGCTCCTGCCGGGACTTCTTTCCGTCGTGGGACACTCCCTGGACACGCAGACGCCGGGAGCTGCTTTGTTTGAGGTCGGCCATGTCTTCTCTCGGGCAGATGGTCGTCTGGAGGAGCGGGAGGTCCTGGGAGTAGTACTCGTGGGGCGCCCGCCGTTTCCTCTGTCGGGGAAGCTCGCCTACGGACTGGCGCACCTCAAAGGAGTGTGGGAGAAGCTCCTGTCTGCCCTGCACGTAGAGGGACTGCACCTTGGGCAGTGCGACCACGGTTGGCTGCACCCCGGGCGACGGGCGATGCTGCAGGCGGCCGGAAGGCGCGTGGGCTGGATGGGGGAAGTGCACCCCGACCTCTGTTCGCAGTTCCCCGGACGTTTTCGGGTCCAAGCGCTCGAGGTCGAGGTGCAAGCGCTCCGGGAGGCGCGAGTTCCCCCGGCTCATGATCCTCTTCCCCGTTATCCGGTGTCCAAGCGCGATCTGTCCCTGGTGGGGCCGCGCGACGTCCCCGAGGAGCGGCTCCGCGAGGCCATCTTCGCCGAGAAACTGGTGGAAGACTGCTTCCTGTACGATCTTTACGAGGGGGAGCGCATTGGCGCCGGACAGCGCAGCCTGACCTACGAACTCACCTTCCGCCACCCCGAGCGTACTCTGGCCTCGGAAGAGGTGGAGGAGGCCGTGAGCCGCATTGTGGCACGCCTGTCCCCCTTGGGCATGAAACTGCGGAGCTGAATGGAACGTACGGTGGTCGCCACAGGACCCGAGGAAACCCAGCGTGTGGGCGAACAGCTCGCCAGCCGGCTCGTGGACGGAGATGTTGTCGCTCTCGTTGGAGAACTGGGCGCCGGCAAGACCACGTTCGTGCAAGGCCTCGCTCGGGGGCTGTTCATCAAAGAGGAAGTGCTTTCCCCGAGTTTCGTGCTCGCCCGCACCCACGAAGGCCGGCTCACGCTGCACCATATGGATGCCTACAGAATAAGTGACCCGGAGGAGTTCACTGAAGTAGGCCTGACCGAGCTCCTCCCTCCGGAAAGAGGGGTGACCGCGGTGGAGTGGGCCGACCGTATCCCCCAGCTCATCCCCCCAGGAGCTCTATGGGTGACCCTGACCATGCCCACCTTCGACCGCCGCCGCATCGAGATCCGTGGCGGCCGTACAGGGCGATGATCCTGCACATCACTACGCGGACTGCCTGGCAAGAGGCGCTGCCATGCGGGGAGTACCGCACGCCCTCCCTGGAGACAGAGGGGTTCATCCACTGCTCCACCCCTGACTACTGTCTCAGGGCGCGGCGGGCCGCCTCGGCCACGTCCTGTGCGGTGAGGCCGTAGTGAGTGAGCAGCTCGTCGGCAGGGCCCGACTGGCCGAACACGTCGTGCACCGCCACCCGGGCCAGCGGGATAGGACAGTGCTCGGAGAGGACCTCGGCCACAGCCGACCCTAGCCCTCCCGAGGCCTGATGCTCCTCGGCGGCCACTGCGCAGCCGCAGCGGTGAGCCCAGGAAACAATGCCCTCCACATCTAGCGGTTTGATCGTGGACACGTTCACCACCGCGGCGGCGATTCCCTCGCCGGCCAACAGCTTTCGGGCCTCCACAGCGCGCGAGACCATGACCCCGCAGGCGAACAACACCACATCCGATCCTTCAGCGAGGAGGTCCACCTTTCCCAAGGTGAAGCTAGGCTGTGCCTCGTGGACCACCGGGAACGCCGCCCGCGCCAGGCGCAGGTACACGGGGCCCTCATCGTAGTCGGCCAAGAGGTGCGTCGCCGCCCCTGCCTCGGGGCCGTCAGCGGGCACGATCACACGCATGTTGGGAAGGACACGCATGTTGGAGATGTCCTCCAGCATCTGGTGGGAAGCGCCGTCCTCTCCTACGGTGAGGCCGGCGTGAGTCGCCACAATGCGCACCGGCACCCCCGGATAGGCGATTACCTGTCGTACCTGCTCCCACGCCTTCCCCGTGGCGAACACGGAGAACGTTGTGGCGAACGGGCGCAGTCCGGCCATGGCCATTCCTGCGGCGATGCCCATCATGTTGGCCTCCGCCACACCGATGTTGAAGAAACGATCGGGAAACTGCTTTCCGAATACCCCCGCCTGCGTAGATCCGCCCAAGTCGGCGGTCAGCACGACGATGCGTTCGTCCTGCGCCCCGGCTTCGGCCAGGGCCGCTCCAAACGCCTTCCGCGTGGCCTCAGTCTTCACGCTCACGAGCTCACCCCTTCCCAATCCTTGAGGAAGCGCTGGATACCCTCGTCGGTCAAGGGGTGATCGAACAGCTGCAGGGCGACTTTGTACGGCACGGTGGCGATGTCCGCCCCCAGGAGCGCCGACTCTACGACGTGGCGCACGTGGCGCACGCTGGCCACGATCACCTCGGTGTGAAATCCGTAGTTGCCGTAGACCTCGAGTATCTCGTCCACTACGTCCATTCCGTCGCCGGCGCGATCGTCGATCCGCCCCACGAACGGCGATACAAATGTTGCTCCGCACTTGGCGGCCCACAGCGCTTGGGTGGTGGAGAAAATCAGCGTCACGTTAGTGGCGATCCCCTCTGCGGACAGCTCCCTGACTGCGCGCATTCCCGCCACGGTCATAGGGATCTTGATAACCACGTTGTCCGCCACCTTGGCCAGTTGTCGAGCTTCGCTGACCATCCCGTGGGTCTCCAAGGAGAGGACTTCCGCGGAAACCGGCCCGGAGACCAGCGAGCAGATCTCCTTGAGGATCTCGCGAAAGCTTCCGCCCTCCTTGGCCACAAGCGACGGGTTTGTGGTTACGCCGTCTATTAAGTCCGCCATCTCGCGGATTTCGGCCACGCTTGCCGTGTCCAGGAAAATGCGCATTTCAACCCCCTTCGGCTCCGCCCGAGGCCTGCACGAGACTCTTTCCCCGGCGATTGTATAAGACCTGCCCTCAGTTTGGACAGTGTACCGCTGGGGGGTTGTCGCTACCATTGATCGCCATGCAGCTGCGGATCCGGTACGCACCTTAGGGCTGCGACCATCTCCTCGCTGGTTCCATCCTCACTGCAATGCGCGTGCTCGCTCGGTACATCCTCGCCCTGCGTTTGGTACCATGGACATGTGCACTCTGTTGAGGAACGCTGCCGACAAGTGCTGGAGCAAGTTCCCGACGAGGTGTCCGTGCTCGCGGCAGTTAAGGGCCGCAGTGCGGACGAAGTACGGGCCTGCTTGGAGGGCGGCATTCAGCACCTGGGGGGGAACTACGTCCAAGAAGTGGGCACGCTGCGCCCGGTTGTCCCCCAGTCTGCGGTGTGGCACATGATCGGCCCGCTACAGAAGAACAAGGCGCGCAAGGCGCTGCAGCTCTTCCACTGGATCCAGACTGTCGATTCCCTGGCCCTCGGAGAGCGGCTCTCCCGCTTGGCCGAGCCGCGGGAATCCGTGAACGTGCTCGTTCAGGTCAACGTCGGTCGAGAGCCCCAGAAGGCCGGTGTCCTTCCCGAGGACGTTCCCGCGCTCGTGCAGAGCTTGGCCGAGCTGCCGGGGCTCTCTGTGCGGGGTCTGATGACCCTCCCGCCACTTCCTGAGCGCCCGGAGGACTCCCGGCCCTACTTCCGCCGGATGCGCCTCCTGCTCGACGACCTGCGCCGAGAGGATGTCTCCGGTGTGGAGCTGGAGATCCTGTCCATGGGGATGAGCGCCGACTGGGAGGTGGCGGTGGAGGAAGGCGCGACGATGATCCGCCTGGGCACCACCCTGTTCGGCCCGCGCTGAGGGGCTCCCTTGGCGGGCTGCAGCGTGGGCCGTATGATTCGCAGGAGATGCGCGAAGCGATGCTGTGGGAGCCGGTGGGAGACGGGCGCGTTCGCTGCAGGCTGTGCGCGCATCAATGCCTTATCTCCGAGGGCGGACGCGGGATCTGCCAAGTCCGCGTGAACCAGGACGGAGTGCTGCGCACCAAAGTGTACGGCCGCCTCAGCGCCCGCAGTGTTGATCCCATCGAGAAGAAACCCCTGTACCACTTTCTCCCCGGCGCTGACTCCTTGTCCATCTCCACCGTGGGCTGCAACTTCCGCTGCGACCACTGTCAGAACTACCACATGTCGCAATACCCTCGCGAGCACAGCGGCAGTGTGGTTGGCGAACAGGTGACTCCCGAACGTCTGGTATGGCAGGCCAAAGCTTCCGGGGCGCCGATCATCGCCTACACCTACACTGAACCGACCATCTTCTTCGAGCTCGCCTACGAGACGGCGGTCCTCGCCAACAAGGAAGGTATTCGCAACGTGTTCGTGTCCAATGGGTACATGTCCCGCGAGGCGGCCGACGAGATCATTCCCTATCTGGACGCCATAAACATCGACCTCAAGTCTTTCTCCGCTGAGACGTACCGCAAGACGTGTGGGGGCACCCTGCAGCCTGTGTTGGACACGATAGAGCACATGGTCGCCGCCGGAGTGTGGGTGGAGGTGACCACCCTCATCGTCCCCGGGCGGAACGACAGTCGGCAGGAGCTCACGTGGATGGCCGAATTCCTGCGCAGTGTCTCTGTGGACATCCCGTGGCACCTATCTCGCTTCGTCCCCGCTTATCAGCTGTTCGACCGCCCCCCAACGCCGGTGAGGAAGCTGCGGGAAGCCCGTGACGCCGGCTCAAAGGCAGGACTGCGCTACGTATACGTGGGCAACGTCCCCGGCGAAGGGGAAGATACAGCGTGTCCCCACTGCGGAGCTCTCCTGGTACGCCGCTATGGGTTCGAGGCGGAGGAGATCAAGCTGTCCGAGGGGCAGTGCCCCGACTGCCAGGAGCTCATCGCTGGCGTGTGGGAGTGACAGACGATCTCTTTGTCCCCCTATACTTGTTCCCCCGTGGACATAGTGATCGGCTTGGAAGTTCACGTTCAACTGGCCACTCGCAGCAAGCTTTTCTGCGGCTGCAGCGCCGATTACTTCGGGGCACCTCCCAACAGCTTGACCTGCCCGGTGTGTTTGGGCTACCCGGGGACGCTCCCCCTGCTCAACCGTCGGGCAGTGGAACTCGCGCTACGCCTTGCGTTGGCACTGGGGGCCCAGGTACAGACTAGTTCGCTTTTCGACCGCAAGAGCTACTTCTACCCGGACTTGCCCAAGGGCTACCAGATCACCCAGTACAGAAGTCCGTTGGCCGTCGGGGGAACCGTTTCCTTTCCGGGAGAAGCGGGCGAGGAGCATCTCCGTATTCGGGAGCTGCACTTGGAGGAGGACGCAGGCAAGCTTGTCCACGCCGGCGATCGCACCTTGGTCGATCTCAATCGTGCCGGGGTCGGGCTGTTGGAGATCGTTACCGAGCCCGAGTTGCGCTCCCCCGAGGCTGCACGGGCGTTCGTCCGTAGCCTGCGCACGGTGCTTCGGCATCTGCGCGTCTCCTCGGGGGACATGGAGAAAGGAGCGCTGCGCTGCGATGCCAACGTGTCCTTAGCCCGAGCCGGCGAACCTCTGGGGAGCAAGACCGAAATCAAGAACATGAACAGCGCCCGTGCTGTGGAGCGTGCCCTGGCCGCGGAGGCCGCCCGCCAACGGGAGCTCCTTTCCCGCGGGGAGCGCGTGGAGAGAGCAACTTACGGCTGGGACGACGCTCTAGGAAAGGTTTTCCTGCAGCGGGGCAAGGAGGACGCGGAGAGCTATCGGTACTTCCCGGAGCCCGACCTCCCTCCCTTGGATATCGGACCCGAGCTCCTCGCGCGGGTGCGGGGAGAGCTCCCGGAGACCCCGCAGGAACGGCTGGAGCGCTGGGCGCGGGAGCTTGCTGTAACGGGAACGGACGCACAGACACTTATCGCAGAGCCGGAGCGGGCCGACTACTTCGAGGAGGTGGCTCGCGTCTGTGGCCGCCCGCGACAGGCGGCGAGCTGGGTTCTGAGCGAAGTGTTGCGTTTGTGGAGGGCCAAAGAGCCGCCCCTTGCCCCCGGGGAGTTGGGTCTCCTTGTCCGAGCTGTGGCCCAGGGGGAGTTCTCGCGCACCACGGCCAAGGAGCTCCTACGGCAGGCCGCCGCTGGTGCTTCTCTGCAGGAACTGCTCAACTCCGAACAGATGCGCCCGCTCAAGGGGAGCGAACCCCTGAGAGAGCTGGCCCAGGAGACCCTCCTCGCCCATCCGCAGGCCGCGGCCGACTACCGCGCCGGGAGGACGCAGGCCCTGGGATTCCTGGTCGGTCAGGCCATGAAGGCTGTGCGCGGCCGGGCCGACGCCCCCCAGCTACACCGGGTCCTGAAGGAGCTTTTGGAGGAGGATCACTGGGGTGGGTAAGGCGGCAGAGGGGCTGTCCGTTTCCCGATGCTGGGGTTCAACCTCTCTTCCTGTCCGCCGGTGGTTGACTTCTGGTAGAATGAGCGACTGAAAGGGGGAGCAGGTGACGCACCAAGAGCTGGCGAACAAGGCAAACGAGCTGCGGGCGACGGTGCTTAAGATCGTTCACACAGCCCAGTCCGGACATCCGGGGGGCGCCCTGGGAATGGCCGACGTCCTCACGTACCTTTACTACGGAGGCGTTCTGCGGCACGATCCGCACAATCCCAATTGGCTTGCGCGCGATCGCTTCCTCCTGTCCAACGGGCACACCTGTCCCATCTTGTACGCTATCCTCGCCGACCGAGGCTATTTCCCAAGCGACCTTCTGTGGACGTTCCGCAAGCTGGGCTCGGCCCTGCAGGGGCACCCCTCCACCGCCTGGGGCGTCCCCGGCGTGGACCTATCTGCGGGGTCGCTCGGGCACGGGCTGTCCGTGGGCCTGGGGCAGGCCCTGGCCACTGGGGTCAGCGGCGAGGACTACCGGGTGTTCGTGCACATCTCCGACGGCGAGTGCCAGGAAGGACAGCCCTGGGAGGCGGCCACCGCTGCTGTCCATCATCGGGCGGATAACTTGTGCGCCATTCTCGACTGGAACCGCTGCCAGATCGACGGGCCCACACACGAGGTCATGGACACCGGCGACCTCGCCGGCAAGTTCCGCGTCTTCGGCTGGCGCGTC
>PWTL01000079.1 GCA_003562845.1 Candidatus Acetothermia bacterium | reverse complement strand
GTCCAGGGGACGAGGACCACGTTGGCCAGCACGGCGAACAGGGCCACGCGGCCGAACGTCGCTCCCACAACGGGCAGCGCTCCGGCCTGGGCACACGCGCTCACGGCCACGAGGTCCGCAGGCCAGCTCAACCGAGAGGGAAGCCTCGCCCGCAGCCTGCTTGCCATCCAGCCGGGAAGGAACAACAAGATGGAGCCAGTCGCCAAGAAGGAAAGCTGGAACCCTACGTCCCCCGGCGACCAGGGCCAGAGGAATACGGTGAACACAGCGGCCGCTGCCAGCGGCTGCAGCGGGTCCAACCAGCGGCGGAGGACCCACCCCCGCGCCCACAACATCCAGAAACCGCCCGCGCAACCGAACATTATGGCTGCTCGTACCAACGACACCCTGGCGCCGGCCAGCAGGACGTAGCCGGAGGCGAACGTCATCAGCGCAAGGTACCGAGGGACCATGGGCAAGCGCAGAACCTTCAGCAACCACCAACCCCCGGCCATCAGTAGTCCCAGGTGCAGGCCCGACAGTGCCAGAAGATGAGCAATTCCCGCACTACGAAACGCCTCCTGGCGCTCCGCAGGCATGAGCCCGCGGGCTCCAAGGAGGAGCGCCGAGAGAAACGCTGCCCCTTCCTCAGTCAAGGATTCCCTGAGCCTCCGGAGCAGATGGACGCGCGCCTCGTGGGCCCAGCGCAGCGGCCCCGCTGCGCCCTTCTCTAGGACAACTGCTTTCTCCACGAAGAACAGACCGTGCACGCCACGCCGCTGCAGGCGGCGTGCCCACTCGGCAGGGCGCGGCGCCGCTCCGCGGCCCTCCAGCCGCAGGACATCCCCCGGCCCGACGGCCGCTCCGGGAGGAAAATAGGCGAGGAGCCTGACCGACGCAGGGTGCCCCTCAAGCTCCACCAGCACCTCAGTGGACCGCGCGCGGGGCTCGGGTATGCCGACCGCGCGCACCGTCGCCTGTTCAAGAAGGGGGATCTGGTGCACGATCGCCGTCGGAGGCGCGCCCGGTTGCGGCAAGGCCACCCCGGCCAGGAGCGCCGCCACCCACAGGAGGGACACGCAGCGCCACCAACAAGCTCCGGCGAGCAAGGCTGCACCCGTGGGGACAGCCCACCACCCGTTGAGGCCCGCCGTACCTAACGCGACCCCGCATGTCAACCCAGCAGCAACTCCCGGGAGAAGGAACCGGCTCATTTCCCTACCCCACCACCCGTAGTATAATGGAAGCAACAGGGGGTGATTTGGTCTCGACGGGTGTATCTAGGTGAGGCTGCAAGCGGAGCTTCCGCCATCTCCATAAACTGGCGGGACGGCAAAATAAACGCCGACTTTTCAAACGTACCTGCCTACGCCTATAACTAGAGCGTAGGCCGTCCCTCGGACCTTCGCCCACGGGGTGCGCAGGGGCGTCGACTAGTGGGCTAGCGACTGCAGCGCGCCTGCCGCTGCCGTTCGCGAAACACTTGTAGGCTTAGGGTTCGGGAATCCTGCCCGTGGGAGACCCCAAACCCGAAACCAAAAGCGCGGGCTAAGCTTGTAGACGCCGAGCTGATGGTACATTCGGACGCGGGTTCAACTCCCGCCACCTCCACCAGCTGCTCGCGGGCCGGCTACCGTTGGCCCGCGAGCTTGGTAAGCTCTTCCGCCAGAGAATCGGCTGCTCTGTCGAACGCGAGGCCCTCGGCGAACTGCTTCGCTCTTCGTCCCATGTCCGCAAGGTCAGCCCCTCGCGACAGGAGCTCCTGCAGACCCCGGGCCAGCTCCTCCGGTCGAGCGGAGACCACTCGGCCGAATTCCGGCCGGACCAACTCTCCGGCGGAGCGGTGAGCAGTGGTGAGAACGGGCAGCCCGTGCCTCATCGCCTCCACCAAGGTGAGCCCGTACGACTCGTGGCGCGAAGGGAAGACGTAGAGGTCGGCCGCGGCCAGGAGATCTGCCTTTCTCTGCCCAGCCACGTACCCCGCGAAGATGACCTCAGTTTCCCGGAGCCGCTTCGCCAGACGCTCCAGTTTGGCCATGTAGCCGCGGCCGTGCATATAGGCCGGGGCTCCGCAGATGACAACCGTCAACGGGGTGCCCCCGCGCTCCTCCCGCAAGTAGAGGGCCCGGAGAAGGAGATCGTGGCCCTTCTCCGGGGAGATTCTGCTCAGCACCACAAGCACCGGTCGACCGGCCGGCAACCCCAGCCGCCTACGTACCTCCGTCCCGGCGACAGAGGGTTCCGCGGCGGGAAGCGCCCCCCACGGCACCACCAGCACATCGTCCGGGGTCCGCCACGGGTAGGCCTCGCGCAACACCCTCCGCATATCGGAAGACGGGACCACGAGCAGGTCGCAGTGACGTGCGCAGGATTCCTGCTTGCGGAAGATCAACCGGAGGACGTCCGGCGCCAGCCGCAGGCCCCCCACTCTGTCCACCGCGCGGGCAACCCGCGCCAGGCTCCGGGCAGACAGCAACCCACGCAGGTATACGCTGGCCACGTAGTCGACTACGTCGACGTGCAAGATGGTGGCCTGCGGGAAACCTCGGGCGCGAATGGCGGCGAACTCGCCCCCCTCACAGACGTCGTTTTGCAGGACACAGCTGCGCGCCACGCCTCTTTCTCCGGCGAACTCCGCGAGTTCGGCCAACACTCCGCGTTCAAACTGCCGACAGAAGCGCGCGTATCCGCGCACTGTGAGGTCGGTAGGACGGCCTGAACTCCCCCGGACGTGCCAGCGCACCTCGCGGTACTCCACGCCCGGGAAACTGTCCCAGCCTTCGCCAGGACCAGACCCGAGGACCAGAAGTTCGAAGGGTTGCGTTTCCGACCAACGCCGCACCAAGTGGAGTCCGACCTGACCCCCACCGCCCAGGGGATCCTGGGCAAGGTCGTAGCCCAGGTGAGCACCCGCGAAGATGAGCTTCGCCTTCACGAAAGGGGAGTTCGGTGTCGGTCCTGAACGGGCAACGTCACTCGCCCTGTCGATCCAGGGAGCCGGACGTCAGGAGTTCCTTGGCTGCACGCAGATCTTCCAGCACAGCCTCGAGCTCCCCGCGCATGTCTCCCGAGTCGAACGGCGAACCGTCGGCGGCGGCTTCTGACACCGACCAGCCGTCGAGCGTCCGCTCGATACGGTCGATGCACCTGTCCAGTCCGGCCATGCCACTTGGACCGTCGCCGGCCTCGAAGCGTTCCACCGCCCGTTGCACAGAGTCCGTCACTTCCGTCAACAGCGTCAGCATCTCCACCACACTCATCGGCCACCCTCGTCCGGATCATCTCTTTTCTTCCTTGTGCGGCGAGATTCTAGACCATCGCTGTGGCCGAACAGGTGCTCGCTCATCTCCTTCAGCACCCGATCCTTCATCCTCGCCACCTGCCGCTGCGGAAGCCCTACCTCCTCTCCCACGTCGGCCTGCGTACGGCCTTGGTAGAACAACCCATCGATGATCTTCCGCTGGAGATCTGACAGGCGCTCCACCGCCGCCGCGATGCGCATCCGTACCTCCAGCGGCAGCTGCTTGCTGTCTGCCGCCAACAGCCGCTGTAGGTCCAAGGAAGGAGAAGGATCGGTGGCCCGCCGCTCGGCGTCCAACGATACATAGGTCATCGCGTCCCGGGCCTTGAGGGCTTCGGCCACAGTGTCAGTTCCCACTTCCAGCGCCGCGGCGATCTCCTCCAGGGTGGGAGGCCGCCCCTTCTCCTGGTACAGTCGGTCCTGGCAATCCCGCACTCGTCGTGACACGGCGCGGACCCACTGCGGAACCCGCACGTGCCCGTACTTGTCCCGGATGTAATGGCGAATCTCCCCCCTGATGAGGTGAGTGGCGTAGGTGCTGAACTTGGTGCCCCGCGCCAGATCGAAGTTGGCCACCGCGCCCAGGAGTCCTAGGTACCCGGCTTGAATCAGGTCCTCCACGGGCTCGCCTGTAAACTTGAACTGGAAGGCCACTGAGCGGACCAACCCCCCGTGCCGGCGGACGAGCTCGGCCTGCAGAGCAGCGTACTCGCCTTCGCCCTCCTCCAGACTGCGCAGCTCGGCCAGCAGGGACTCGGTGTCCACATCGTGCCAGTTTCTCCGGGCTTTGCCCATCACACCATTCTACTCCCCCTCTTGTGGAGGGTAGCGCCCAGCTGACCGGTGCAAAGCAGGCGCTTCTCACCGCGAAACCGGTACGGCGTCCTTCTGGACAGTACTCCCACTACCTCCCTGCCCAATAGGGCTCGGCCCCCACAGGAGCTACGGGCTCGTCAGCTCAACTGCGATCAACAGAGTGACGATCACCACCAAGGAAACCAGGGCCAACTGCAGGGGACTAGGCCTCCAACCGACCTCCTCCACCCGGTCCAGCGGAGAGGAACAAGCGATCTCTAGACACCTCTCCACCTCCTCCTCAATAAGAAGTTCCACCGTCGGCCCCACGCGTACCGTGGCCCGATCTCCGACGAAGACTGCCGGTGTGACCACCCTGTCCACTCCGTATGCCTCGGCCATGGCCTGCATGAGTCGCCAATTCGCCGAGTCAAAGGCCACCTCGTAACGATGAATCTCCAGCTCAGGATAGCGCTCCTGCAGCTCCTCAAGGAACTCGCTCATGACGGTGCACTCGGGACACCCCCGCGCCCAGAAATAATGGAGCTCTACAGAACCGAACGCCACCGCGCCTGCCACTGTCAGTACCATCAGCAACGCAACGATTGCTCTCATAGCAGCCTAGCTTAACCTGTCCCCGGTCCCGGCCGCCAGCGCCTCCGGAGGTTCGCCGGTAGAATTGCCCCATGGCCAAGGCGGCAGCAGCGCAGGATCGCTTTTGTATCCAGACCAAGCTCCGGCCCCACGGTGACCAACCCAAGGCCATCCACGAGCTGGTCCGGGGGCTGAACGAGGGCGCGAGGTTCCAGACTCTCCTCGGAGCTACAGGCACAGGAAAGACGTTCACCGTTGCCCATGTGATCCAACAGGTGCAGCGCCCCGCGCTGGTGGTCGCCCACAACAAGACGCTGACAGCTCAACTGTATGGGGAGCTGCGAGAGCTGTTTCCGGGCAACGCAGTGCACTACTTCGTCTCCTACTACGACTACTACCAGCCGGAGGCATACATCCCCCAGACGGACACGTACATCGAGAAAGACGCTCAGATCAACGAGGAGATCGACCGCCTGCGCCATGCAGCGACGGCATCTCTTCTCTCCCGGCGAGACGTGATCGTCGTAGCCTCGGTGTCCTGCATCTACGGCCTGGGTTCGCCTACCGACTACGCAGCTCTCTCCCTCACGCTGAGAAAGGGCCAGGAGTACGATCTGGACGAGGTGCTGCGCCAGCTAGTGCAACTTCAGTACCGACGTAACGAACTTGCGTTCGAGAGAGGTACGTTTCGCCTGCGCGGCGATGTCCTGGAGATCATCCCCGCCTCTGAGGAGCGCGGCTGGCGGCTGGAGTGGTTCGGAGACGAAGTGGAACGGATCAACGAGGTCGACCCCCTCACGGGCGACGTCCTGCAGTCTCGCGAGGCGGTGACTGTGTCCCCGGCGACTCACTTCGTGACCCCTAAGGAACGGTTGAAGCGGGCCATTCTGTCGATCGAGGAAGAGCTGGAAAACAGACTGGAGGAGCTGCAATCCGCCAGTCGCCTGCTGGAAGTGCAGCGGCTCGAGCAACGCACGATGTACGACCTGGAGATGCTGCGCGAAATGGGCTATTGCCCAGGAATAGAGAACTACTCGCGCCACCTGGACGGAAGAGCACCTGGAGAGCCGCCCTGGACACTCCTAGACTACTTTCCGCCCGACTTCGTAGCAGTTATCGATGAGTCGCACCAGACGATTCCCCAGCTGAACGCCATGTACCACGGCGACCGCTCGCGGAAGAACACGTTGGTCGAGTTCGGTTTCCGCCTCCCCTCGGCCTTGGACAACCGCCCGCTCACGTTCGAGGAGTGCGAAAACCGCCTGGGCCAGGTTCTGTTCACCTCCGCCACGCCGGGCCCCTACGAGCGGCGCGTGTCCAGCGCTGTGGTGGAGCAGATCATCAGGCCCACCGGGCTGGTGGATCCGGCCGTAGAGGTGCATCCGGTGCGCGGACAGGTTGACCACCTGCTGGGGGAGGTTCGGAAGGTGGTTGACCGAGAGGAGCGCGCACTGGTCACCACGTTGACCAAACGCATGGCTGAGGAGCTGACCGATTACCTTACCGAGCTCGGCGTGCGGGCCCGCTATCTGCACTCGGAGATCGACACCTTGGAACGTGTCGATATCCTCCGCGAGCTCAGATTGGGCAAGTTCGATGTCCTGGTCGGCGTGAACCTCCTGCGCGAGGGGCTGGATCTGCCGGAGGTCTCCCTGGTGGGAATTCTGGACGCGGACAAAGAAGGCTTCCTGCGCTCGAACACCTCGCTCATCCAGACCATCGGGCGGGCGGCCCGCAACGTCAGGGGGAAGGTAATCTTGTATGCCGACCGCGACACGGGGGCCATCCGCGAGGCAGTGCAGGAGACCGACCGCCGTCGCCAGATCCAGTTAGACCACAACCGCCGGCTGGGAATCACGCCCCGAAGCGTACAGAGAGCCATTCGCGATCACTTTGCCGACGTACGGCCCGTGGAGGAACCGCTGGAGCTACCTTCGGCTCCGGAGGAGCTCTCCTACGAGGAGCTGCGCGAGCTGATTCGTGAGCTGGAAGCCAAGATGCGCGGCGCCGCGGAGAAGCTGGAGTTCGAGTTGGCCGCCGCGCTGCGGGACAAGATACGCGAACTCCGTCGTCTTCTCCGCTGACGGACCCCGCGTGGTGCGCCCCCGGCCCTGGCGCTATGATTAGCCTACTGGTGCTATGCCTGAGTGAGGGGTGGGAGTGGCCTAACTCACAGGGGGAGGATATGGATAGCTTAGTCGTGCGGGGGGCGCGAGAGCACAACCTGCAGAACATTGACGTAGAGATGCCCCGCGGCAAGCTGGTGGTGATCACCGGCATCTCTGGCTCGGGCAAGTCGTCGCTCGCCTTCGACACCATCTACGCCGAAGGACAGCGAAGGTATGTAGAGTCACTATCGGCTTATGCCCGACAGTTTCTCGGATTGATGGAAAAGCCTGACGTGGACTTCATCGAAGGCCTATCTCCTGCCATATCCATCGATCAAAAGACGCGCTCCCACAACCCGCGCTCCACGGTGGGCACCGTGACAGAGATCCACGACTATCTCCGGCTCCTGTTCGCCCGTATCGGCCACCCTCACTGCCCCAGCTGCGGAAAGCCCATCGAGCGGCAGACGGCCCAGCAGATAATCGACCAGGTCTGCGCGCTCCCAGAAGGAACAGCCGTGCAAGTGATGGCCCCTGTTGTCCGTGGGCGCAAAGGTGAGTACAAGCACGTTTTTCAGGAACTGAAGAAGGAAGGCTTCGTCCGCGTGCGCGTGGACGGGGTTCTGCGGACGTTGTACGAGGACGTCCAACTGGACAAGAACAAACGCCACACCGTGGACATCGTGGTCGACAGGATCAAGGTGGCGGATCGCAAGCGAACTCGCATTGCCGACTCAGTGGAGACCGCGTTGCGGCACGGAGAGGGGCGAGTGATCGTGGAGATCATCGGCCAGGGCGAGAGCATGTATTCCGAGCACTTCGCATGTGCCGAGTGCGGAATCAGCATTGAGAAGCTGGAACCCCGGTTGTTCTCCTTCAACTCGCCCTTCGGCGCGTGCCCTACCTGCGACGGCCTCGGCAGGCGCATGGGAGTGGACCCGGACATG
>PWTL01000075.1 GCA_003562845.1 Candidatus Acetothermia bacterium | reverse complement strand
TCCCCCCGGAGACCCGCACGTACTCCAGCGGAGGTGGCGCAGGGTCACGGCTGGTGATCCTGAGCAGGTGCACCTTCCCCAACGTCCCATCTGCCACCGCCTCCCGGGCCCGGGCAAACCCTGGGTCAAATCTGCGGTTGAATCCGACTTGCAGCTTCACCCCCGCCCGCTCCACGGCCGCAAGCGCCCGGTCGATGGCCTCAAGTTCGAGCGCAATGGGTTTCTCACAGAAGATGTGCTTGCCCGCCCCTGCGGCCGCCTCGATCAATGGAGCGTGGGTATCGGTGCTGGAGCAGATGACAACAGCATCCACCTCTCTGTCATCCAGTACGGCCTCGGGGTCACCACGTGCGCGCTTGATACCAAAGTCGTCCGCACACCTCTGGGCTGCGTCCTCTCTCACATCGGCGACCGCCACCACCTGCACGCCTGACACCCTTTGTACAAGATTCTCTGCATGCAATCTTCCAATCCTGCCAGCACCCAAAACCCCGATCTTCAACTTGGTCATCAGGTCTCCCTTCTCACCACTTGGCTCTTCTCAGTAGTTCTCGCAACCTCCGGTAGGCAGCGAGTGCCACAGACCTGGAGTCTTCCCGACCATACTTCGGATGGAAAACTTCGACCGAGGCCGCCCCGATGTATCCCGTGGCGCGGATCCCTGAGAGAATCTCAACGAGCGGAAGCGCTCCCTCCCCGGGAAGCACTCGGTCACTATCCTCGAGTTCCCCAACTGCCTTTCCGGCGGTAACAGCATCGGAAAGGTGCACAAGGCCAATGGCCTCCTCGGGAAGCTCCGCGATCTCCTCAGCGCCTGCGCCAGCCACTGCCAGGTGGACGGTATCGAGAACCAGCCGAACACCTGCTTCCGCAGCCACCTGATAGGCATCCGAAACACCAGCGAAGGCAAAATCGCGAAACCCGAGCATTTCGTAGAGGACTGAGACTCCGTAGTCTCTGCCGATCTTCTTGAGCCGACGAAGGGCGCCTGCTCCTGACGAACAATCAGGTGATTTCCCTCGCCCGGGAACAGCGATGACCGCAAGTATCCCAAAACGACTGGCCAAGGTACAAGCCCTACACATCGCGTCGGCCATCTCCTCCTCTGGCGATGTCGTCCCGCAACTCCGGGACCGCGCTGATCACACGCTGGGCGACCGCTTTCAGCTCCTCGGGGGCCTCAGCCATGGCCACACCCAGGCCGGCCAGCTCGATCATCGTCCGATCGCTCATCTGATCCCCCGCCGCCACGACTCGGTCCATCGGCACACCGAGTTCGCCACACAGCCAGGCAAGGGCGGCTCCCTTTGTGATCCCGGCGGGGAGAACCTCAACGTAAGCGCTGGCTGAACGGACTACGGTGAGCTCCGGCACGGACTCCTCCAGTGCCGACTGAACGTAGGGTAGTTCATGCGGCTCCGTAACGCATAGGACCTTCAACACGCCCGACGACAAGATCTTCGTCCAGTCACTCGCCTCGCTCACGGCCAACCGCTCATGTCGGGCGAACGCTTGCAGGCGCGGGGACATAGCGTTCACGTACACTTTAGGGTCCTCAACCGAGCGATACACCTGGAAATCGACGGGGAGCAAGGCAGCCCGTTCCAGCAGTCGAAAAGCAAGCTCAGCTGGGATGTGCCATGACTGCAGGGCGCGCTTCTGCATAGGGTCCCACACAACCGCCCCGTGGTACAACACCACAGGGATCACGACCTGCAGCTCCTGGATATAGGGTTCAGCAGACGGGAGAGATCGTCCCGTGGCCACGGTGATGCGGCCGATGCATGCCAGCTCCTGCACGAACCCAAGCGTATGTGGAGGAATCCGTCCCTGAGCATCGAGCAGTGTTCCGTCCAGATCGAAGGCAAACAGCTCGTAAGCGTGCATCAGTCTACATCTAGTACATGCACGCTCTTCCTGTGGATCCGGATGCCGACTTCCGTACCAGGTTCGAGGAAACCCTTCTCTTGAGGACTGAGCACCTCAACATTGAACACTTCCCCGTCGGGGAGTTCCACCTGATACGTGGCCATGGAGCCGGTGTAGTGGGCAAGGGTGATTGCCCCGCTCAGTTCGCCTTCTCCCGGCCCCACCAGGTCCACCGCCTCCGGCCGCACGACCACCTTGACACGGTCACCGGCCGCATATCCATCGCTGGCTGCAACAACGATGGAGTCACCCCCGTCGAGGTCGAGCACCATCTCCCCTTCCGTTATCTGTGCCACCCGGCCGCGCAAGAAGTTCGCTCGTCCGATGAAGTCCGCGATGAACGTGTTGGCGGGCTTGGCGTAGATCTCGTAGGGCGTCCCCATCTGTTGAATGCAACCGGCATGCATCACTGCGATCAAGTCCGAGATCGCCATGGCCTCGGCTTGATCGTGCGTTACGTATAGACTGGTGATGCCGAGCGTCTTCTGCAATTTGCGGATGTGATCTCTTGTCTCCACCCGCAGCTTAGCGTCCAGGTTCGACAGGGGCTCATCGAACAGAAGCACCTGCGGTTCGATGACCAGCGCTCGGCACAAGGCCACCCTTTGCTGTTGCCCGCCCGACAAGTGGTTGGGCGGGCGTCCACCCAGGCCCTGAAGCCCGACCAGGGCGAGGGTTTCCTCCACCTTGCGGCGGATCTCCGCACGCCTGAACCGCCGTACCTTCAAGCCAAACGCCACGTTCTCAAAGACACTCATATGGGGGAACAACCCGTACGATTGGAACACCGTGGCGGTGTTGCGGCGCTGCGGCGGGAGCTCCGTAATCCGCTCCTCAGCCAGGTAGATCTCACCACTCGTTGGGATCTCAAACCCTCCCACCATCCTCAACGTGGTGGTCTTGCCGCAGCCGGACGGCCCGAGCAAGGTCACCAGCGACCCCTCTTCCACCGCAAGGTTAGCGTGATCGACAGCCACTACTTGTTCCCGTAGACCAAAGAACACCTTGGTCAGTTCCTGCAGCAGCAGCTCACCTGCCATGGCTCCCCCTTCTGGAAAGCAGCCGACTAACCAGGACATCAAGGACGAAGATCGCCGCTAACACCACGGCGATGATCACCACACCCCACGCGGCTGCCCTGGATAGCTGCGCGTTGTCCACGTCGTTCAGCAGAGCCACCGTCATCAACTGCCACCGGGCAGACACCACCATGACCACGGCGGATATGGAGGTCACGCAAGTGGCGAACATGTAGGCCATGCCGGAGAACATGGCCGGAGCCACAAGCGGAAGGACAATCCGCCCGAAGGTCCTCATGAAGCCCGCGCCCAAGTCACTGGCGGACTCGTCGATGGCGGCGTCCACCTGCTGCAGCATCGCCGCTCCGTCCCTGATCGCGACAGGCATCCTCTGAAAGACGAAAACGGCGAGGATAATCGCGGCCGTGCCCGTCAAACGCAGCGGTGGCGCGTTGAACGCCAGCAAATACCCGATGCCAACGACGATGCCCGGGACAGCGAAGTTCATCATGGACAGAAAATCCAACGTCTTTCGCCCAGGGAAGCGCTTGCGGGTCACCAGGAAGGCGATCAGGATTCCCAGAATGCCGCCGATCGGCGTGGCGATAGCAGCGAGCTGCACTGTGTTCATGAAGTACCTCCGCCCCACGGAGAACACGTAGCGGAAATTGTCCATGGTTAGCGCATGGTTCACCCCCCACAGATGGGTGAACGCGCCGTACACCACCATCCCATAGAAGAGCAGGATGACCCCCGACAGGAAACATAGCACGCCGAACAGCACCCAGCGCAGCAGGGGCCCGCTGGCGTGGGCCGTGGACGGCGTGGGCCTGCCGGTCACCGTGACATGCGATCGGCGACTCAGCCAATACCGCTGCACAATGAACACCAACGCCGTGGGGACCAGCAACAGGATAGCCAGGGTGGCACCAAGCGGCATGTTGTACCGCCCGGTTATGGCCAGGTACGCCTGGACGGTCAGAACCTGGAAGCGACCCCCGATCACGATCGGGTTTCCGAAGTCGCCCAGCGAGATCACAAACAACAAGAGCAATGCCGCCCCGATGCCCGGCGCCGCCAAGGGAAGCGTCACCTTGACGAACGTGCGGAGCTTGCTGGCCCCCAGGTCAAAGGCTGCCTCCTCGGTACTGCGGTCGATCGCGCGCAGGACACCCTCAAGCGCCATGAAGGCGACGGGGAAGTACGCCAGCGTCTGGGTCAACACCAGGCCAGGAAGTCCGTAGATCGACCAGCGAACACCGAAGACGTTGTGGATCACCTGGGTGATCATCCCTCGGTTGCCCAGCAAGAGGATCGCCGCCAGGGCCATGATGAACGGGGGCGAAATCATAGGCAGAGTAGCGATCCAGCGGAAGACACGGCTGCCGGGGACATTCGCTCGCGCAATGGCAAACGCGAATGTGAACCCCACTACGGTTCCCGTTAGCGCAACCAGACCACCAAGGATCAGGCTGTTGAAGAATGGAGTGATGAGAAACGGTGCGCCTTGGAAGAACCGTACGAAGTGGGTGGCATCGAACTGCCCGCGAGGGAAGATGCTCTCCCGGAATACCTGGAACAACGGGAAAACCACGAAGGTGGCCACGAGGGCCACAACTACCACCAACACCAAGAGTAGCCCGCGGTCGTGGGCCAACCGCCGGAGCTCACCCCCAGTGCGTCCGATCCTCTCTCTCATCGTAAGGGACCCTGGATCGGATGTGGGGGGGAGACGCAACTTCCCCCCCCACATCGCTGTTCAGCTCAGAATCCCGTCAACTCCTGCCACAGATCGCTCAAGCGGTCGCGGTTGTCCGCGGCCCACACGAAGTCGTAGTCGACGAGAGTGACCTCGGCTGCCGTCACGGCCTCCGGATGGACCTCTGCCGCCGGGTTGAGCGGAACCCTGTACCACTCTTGGTACAAAGTCTGCGCCTCGGCGGACATCATCCAATCGTAGAACACCTTGGCCAGCTCCGGTTCCGGACCGTTCTTGATCAGCGAGATAGCTCCCACTTCGTATCCGGTACCCTCCTTGGGGAAGGACATCACCACCGGATAACCCAAGCCAACCGCCCTGGCGACGATGTCGTGCGAGAAGGCTATGCCTACAGCGACCTCGCCCAGACCCGCCTCTGTTGCAGGGGCAGAACCGGAAGAAGTGTAGTGGTGCACTGCGTGTTCAGCCAGCTTGCGCTCGAACTCCAGACCCTCTTCCTCCCCTAGAAGGAACACCAAAGAAGCCAGCCGAGTATAGCCCGTCCCTGAGGTGTATGGATAGGCCATCGAGACCTTGAACTCATACTCAGGCTCCAACAGGTCGTACCACGACGTTGGCGGCTCCAGACCGTGTTCTTCCAGGAAGTCCTTGTTGGTGGCAAATCCGATGAAGCCAGTGTAGATGCCGCTCCAGTAGCCGTCGGGGCACTTCGCCCACTCCGGCAGATACTGCCATCCCAGCGATGCCGTGTAGGGCTCCAGCAACCCTTCCGCTGCAGCAATGATGTGCGTATCGCTCGGCCCTGCAAGCCAGAGACTCGCGCCCGGCCTCGGGTGTTCGGCGCGAAGCCGCGCCAGCAGCGCCCCCGCGGAGAGCCTCACGAACTCCACTCTGATATCGGGATGCGCGTTCTCGAATTCCTCGACGTACGTCTGTGCTTGATCCACATCGAACGCCGTATATATGTTCAGCACCTCCTGGCCGAGGGCGGATACTCCCACCAGCGCCAGCGCACACAGTCCAACTGCCCATCGCCTCATTCTGACCTCCTCTTGCGCGTTGTTCGCACTCCGGTCACTCGCCACATGTGCTCCGCGCGACTCGTGTTAGCCGTGACATCACCTCCTTTCTCTGCGCTTACGGTCCAGCGCTCATCGAAACCGCTGTGCAAGTCGGTGTCCACTGTCAAACACAACCGTCGGCGTGAAGGGCAGTCTCCGAAACCAATCGCGGAGACAGAACAATTTGGAACCGATTGCACACAACAGCGTAGCATGGCCGCTGTCAGCTCGTCAACTGTGAGGTTCACCGCACCCGCACGTCGTCGACCGAGCCTTGGAACGGCCCGGGCTGCTCCAGCTTCATCGTGGTCAGGGCCGCAGCAAACTCGGTCGCCTCCTGCGGCGGCGCCCCCAGCAGCCTCCTCCCCAGATAAGCGGCGAAGCACGTGTCCCCTCGGCCTGTCCGGCCGGCCAAGGAGCGAGGGGTGAACGGGGCCTCATGTACCTCATCCTCGGAGAGAACCAACACACCGGTCTTGTGGGTGACCATGACCTCCGCAGGGCCCAACTCGGCCATCTTGCGGGCAGCCTCACCGATGTTCGTGAGGCCGGTGAGCGCGCACGCCTCCACGTCGTCGGCCTTCAAGTAGCGGACCGCGGACAGTCCTTCGAGTGCCGTCGGCCAACCGTCGATCACCAGCTCCTGCCCCCGTTGCTGGCGCAGCATACCCTGGAGGTCAAGGGCCAGAGGGGCGCGTCGGGCCAGAGCATGGAGTAAGGGAACCTGGACTTCCCCGGGCATGATCGGCCCCACCACAAACAGGCGTGTAGAGATGTCCGGGATGTCCTCCAATGCGAACGTACCAGCAAAGCCCAACGGATAGCAAATCCGCCGGTCCGAGCCCGGATCAGGATAGACGTTCTCGATCCCCGACGTCCCGTCGGCCTCTACCGGGAACACCGTCACGCCGGTCTCTCTTAGTTGATCCAGGCGGTGCCAGTCAGAGCGCCCGATCCTGGTCACAGCGCCGACCTTGAGCCCCAGTGCGGCCAACACCGCGCTGCCGTAGTACACCGCGCCGCCGACCGACGTTCTCGACTCACCGCCGACCACGATTCGATCGACGGCCAGGTGACCCACGCACACCACATCGAATTCCCAACTGCCCATTAGCTGCTCACACTCCTGGCACAGCCTGCTGCGGCTTCAGTTCACGCTTTCTGTCTTGCCTTCGCTGCCTGAGGCGGCGCCGTCGTACTCCGTACCACAAGCCTTGGCTGAAGGAACTTCCGCAGCTTTCTACGCCTTCCCTGTTGGGCTACGGCCAGAAGGTACTCGGCGGCAATGCACCCCATCTCGTAGGTCGGTTGGGCAACAGTAGTGAGCTGGATCCGGGGGAAGGAGGCGTATGCAATGTCGTTGAACCCTACCAGGGAAAGTTTTCCCGGGATGGTTACGCCCAGTTCGTCGGCGGCTTGCATGGCTCCCAGCGCTATCATGTCGTTGGCGGCAAACAGCGCGGTGGGGCGGGGAGCTTGAGACAGGATTTCCAGAGTTGCTTCATACCCAGCTTGTTGAGTGAAATCAGCGTAGCAGGACCACGCAACTTCGATCGGAACGCCGTGCTCCCCAAGCGCCTCCTTCCAGGACTCCATGCGGTCGACGCTGGATTGGACATCTCCTGGCCCCCCCACGAAGCCTATCTGTGTGTGCCCCAAGGAAAGGAGGTGCTCAACAGCTATCTTCCCTCCCTCGCGGTCATCGACCACGACAAAGGGGGCATCCACCAACCCGGACAGCCGTGAGACCAACACATACGGTGTCTGGGAGCGGGCCAACTCCAGCACGTAGGGGTCCTCCATCCTCACCGAGGCGACGATCAGTCCGTCTACGCGCCTCCGGCGTAGCAGGTTGACGTAATCGCGTTCCCGCTCCGTGTCTCCCTCAGTATTCGAAAGCACAACGCCGTAGCCGGCGCTGTGTGCAACCTTGCTCACACCACGTGCGATGTCGCCGAAGAAAGGGTTGCTGATATCGGGCACCACCAAGCCCAGGACCCGCGACACTCCCTTGACCAGACCCAAGGCCAGTTCATTTCGCTCATAGCCAAGCTGCTGAGCGATC